>JACQUS010000513.1 GCA_016210125.1 Chloroflexota bacterium
GACGCCTGGAAGCGCTACACGGCCGCCGGCTCGTGGTACTACGAGGTCGTCGCGCCGGGCTTCAAGATCAACATGACCGACATCCAGGCGGCCCTCGGCTTGGTGCAGCTCGCGCGGCTGGAGGAGTTCATCGCCCGCCGCGCGGCCATCGCCGAAGCCTACAGTGCGGCCTTCGCCGACCTGCCGGTGGTCACGCCGATCGTGCGGCCCGAGGTGCGCCACGCCTGGCACCTGTACGTCCTGCGCCTGCGGCCGGGGGCGCTGCACATCGACCGCGCGCAGTTCATCGAGGAGCTGCGCGCGCGCAACATCGGCGCCTCGGTGCACTTCATCCCCGTGCACCTGCACCCCTACTACCGCGATGCCTGGGGCTACCGGCCGGGCGACCTCCCGCGCGCCGAGGCCTTCTACGCGGGCTGCGTGTCGCTGCCGCTGCATCCGGGCCTGGGCGACGAGGACGTCGCCGACGTCTGCGAGGCGGTGCGCGATGTCGTGCGCCGCTTCCGGCGGTGATCGACCTGTGCTCAAGCGCGCCTGCGACGTGGCCGTCGCCGCCGCCGGGCTGGCCCTCCTGGCCCCGCTCCTCGCGTGCATCGCGCTGGCCATCCGCCGCGACACGCGCGGGCCGATCTTCTTTCGCGCCACGCGTATCGGAATGGCCGGTCGGACGTTTACTATGTTGAAGTTCCGGACGATGGTCGCCGATGCCGCGGCGCGCGGCCCGCGCATCACGACGGCCGACGACCCACGCGTCACGCGCGTCGGGCGGCTGCTGCGACGAGCGCGTCTCGACGAGTTGCCGCAGCTTATCAACGTGCTGCGCGGCGAGATGAGTCTGGTCGGGCCACGGCCCGAGGCGCCCGACTTCGTCGCGTTGTACCCGCCGGAGGCGCGGGCCGTCCTGCGCGTGCGGCCCGGCATCACCGGGCTGGCGCAGCTCGTCTTTCGGGACGAGAGCCGCTACCTCTTGGGCGAAGATGCCGAGGAGCGCTACGTGCAGCGTGTGCTGCCAGCGAAGCTGCGCATCGATCTCGCCTACGTGGAGCACGCGTCGGCGGCGCTCGATCTCTGGCTCGTGCTTCTGACGGCGCTGGCCGTCGCCGGCGCGGATGGGCTGGCCAACCGGCTCGTCGGCGCGACGGCGCTCCGAGTTGGTTGTGCGGAGGCGGTCCTTGGCGCTTAGGTCACGCCACCTGTTCGCCTTCGATCTGGTCGCCGTTCTTACGGCCTATGCGCTCAGCTTCGTCATGCGCTTCGACACCGGCTACATCTGGCCACAGCTCAGCCAGTACTGGCCGGTCGTCGTCCCGCTGGCGCTCCTCAAGCTGGCGCTGCTCTACCGCTTCGGCCTCTACCGCCGGGTTTGGCGCTATGCCAGCCTGCCAGAGATCGTCGGCCTGATCAACGCCGTGTCGCTGGCCAGCATCGCCGTCGGGCTGCTGGTCCTGTGGGGCAGCACGCCGAACGGGCCGGAGATTGTGCAGGGCTTCCCGCGGTCGGTCATCGCCATCGACTGGCTGGTCACCGTGGCACTCATCGGCGGCAGCCGGCTGACCGCGCGGGTGCTCGACGAGGCGCAGCGCCACCGCCGTGGCCCGCGCCTCGACGGCTGGCCGACGCGCGAGAAGCGCGTGCTGGTCGTCGGCGCTGGCGACGCCGGGGCCATGATCGTGCGCGAGATGCAGGGCAAACCGGAGCTGGGCCTCAAGCCGGTTGGCTTCGTCGACGACGACGCGCACAAGCACGGGCTGGCCATCCGCGGCGTCAAGGTGCTGGGCGGGCGCGACCAGCTTGCCGCGCTCGTCGGCGAGAGCAACGTCGACGAGGTCATCATCGCCATGCCGACGGCGCCCGGCCGCGTGATCCGCGACATTGCCGCCCGCTGCCGCGCCGTCGGCGTGGAGTTCAAGACCATTCCCGGCATCTTCGAGCTGCTCGACGGCCGCGTCAGCATCCGCCAAGTGCGCGACGTACGCATCGAGGACCTGCTGCGCCGCGATCCCATCGAGTTCGAGGGCAACCACCTTGGGCCGTACTTCGCCGGCCGGCGCATCCTCGTCAGCGGCGCCGGCGGGTCCATCGGCGCCGAGCTGTGTCGGCAGATCGCCGCGCTGGAGCCGGCCGCGCTCGTGCTTCTCGGCCACGGCGAGAACAGCATCTTCCTGGTCCAGCAGGAGCTGCGCGCGCTCTTCCCGCGCACGGCGATCCACGCGGTCATCGCCGACGTGCGCGACCGCGCGCGACTGGAGGAGAGCTTCGCCCTCTACCGGCCGGACGTCGTCTTCCACTCGGCGGCACACAAGCACGTGCCGCTGATGGAGGGCAACGTCGCCGAGGCGGTGAACAACAACGTCTTCGGCACGCGGGCCATCGCGCAAGTGGCCACGCGTTACGGCGTACGGCAGTTCGTATTCATCTCCAGTGATAAGGCCGTCCGGCCGACGAGCGTCATGGGAGTGACGAAGCGCGTCGCCGAGCTGGTCGTCCAGGACATCGCCCAGAGCGGCGGCCTCATCTTCACCGTGGTGCGCTTCGGCAACGTCCTCGGTAGCCGCGGCAGCCTGATCCCCATCCTCCAGCAGCAGATCGTCCGCGGCGGCCCAGTCACGCTGACGCACGCCGACGCGACGCGCTACTTCATGACCATCCCCGAGGCGGCCAAGCTGGTGATCCACGCCGCGACGCGCGCCGAGGGCGGCGATGTCTTCGTCCTCGACATGGGCGAGCCGGTGCGCATCGCCGACCTGGCGCACGATCTCATCGAGCTGTCGGGCCTGCGCGTCGGCCACGATGTCGAGATCCAGTGGATCGGGCTGCGCCCCGGCGAGAAGCTGCACGAGGAGCTCGCCGGGCCGGACGAGGAGCTTGCGCCGACCGACGTGCCGAAGCTGCTGCGACTCGTCCCACGTCCGGTCAACGCCGTCCAGCTCCACCGTGTGCTCCAGGACATGCAACGGCACGTCGAGTCCGGTGATGAGGAGCGCCTGCGCGGACTGCTGCAGCAGCTCGTCCCCGACTACCGGTGGGAGCCGGTCGCGCTACCCGTGCCGCGCGACGAGGGCCAGCGGACGCGGTGAGCGGGCGCTTCGGGGTGCCCCACCCCCCCAGAATTGGGGGACACCCCAACCCCCGCCCGAGGGGGCGTAGCCCCCTCGGGACTCCCCCGGGGCACGATCAGAGCGCGCGCGACAGCCAGCGGTTATGGCGCGCCTACGTGGTGGCGCTCTTCGTCGCCGCGCTGCTACACGGGACGCTCTACGCCGTCGTCGTGCCGCCTTTCGACACGCCCGACGAGAACGCGCACTACGAGTACGCGCGCCTTTTCGGGGAGCTGGGGCGCCTGCCGCGCGACGAGGACCGGTCGCCGGGACTGCGCGCGGAGGTCGAGCAGCTCATGCGCGAGCGCGGCGTCGGCCTGCAGCGTCGCCTGCCGAGCGGGCAGGAGCAGCTCGTCTTCGCCAGCGAGCTGGGCCGGCAGCCGCCCGGCTACTACGCGCTAGCGGCCGTGGCCTACGGCCTTACGCGCCAGCGCCCGCTGCCAACGCAGGTGCTGGCGATGCGCCTGGTCTCGGTGGCCCTGGCCGCGCTGGTCGTCGTGCTCGTCGCCCTGGCGGCGCGAACGGCCTTTCCGCGCGACCCGCCGTCGTGGCTCGCCGCCCCTTTGCTCGTCCTCTTCCTGCCCGGCTTCGCCTTCATCGGCGCGGCAGTGAACAACGACATGCTCGCCGTGCTGGCGATGTCGCTGGCCATCTACGGGCTGCTCCGGCACGTGCGCGGCCAGCGCCACGGCCTGGCCCTGGCGACCGCTGGGGTGGTCGTGGCGCTGGTCGCCAAGCGCACCGCCGCGGCCGCGCTGCCGCTCGTCGCCCTCGTCTGGCTCCTCTCCGCGGCCAGGGGGGCGCGGCTGCGCCTGAGCCGACGCTTGGCGCTGGCCGCTGCCGCCGCGCTGGTCGTCCTCGCCGGCGTCACGCTGGCGGCCGCGCTGGGCCCGACGGAGCGCCCGGCCGGCTGGCTCTTCAGCCCGGCGGATGCCGGCCAGCTCCTCCCGGCGGCGCGATCGGGCGAGCTGGCGCTCGCACTCGAGGCCCCGGCCGCCTCCGAGGCCCTGGCGGTCCAGTACCTCGATCGCGAGGCGGTCTTCCGCGCCCGCGGGCAGCCGGTCGAGGCCGAGGTGTGGGTCCGCGCCCGGCAGGGCCGCGCGCTCGTCTCGCTGCTCGTCGGCGACGGCCAGCGCGAGGAAGGCGCCAGCGCCGAGGTGGACACGAGCTGGACGCCCCTCCAACTCACGCGCACCGTCGCGCCGGACGCGCCGAGCGTGTACGTGAAGATCCTCCTCGAGCAGGAGGACACGGCGCGCTCCGTGGTGCTCGACGACGCGCGACTCAGCATCCGCGATTCGGGCGGCCAGGCGATCAACCTGCTGCGGACCGGCGACTTCGAGACGCGCGCCTGGGAGCTGCGGCCGGCCGCGGCGCGCCTCCTGCGCCTCGTGCACCTAGAGCCCTATATCCTTGCGGTGGTGCTGGATCCCGAGCGCTACAGCGCCGAGGCCGCCGAGAGCTACGGCTTCCTGCTGCGCTTCGCCTTCGAGAGCTTCTGGGCGCGCTTCGGCTGGCTGACCATTCCAGTGGCGCGCGGCTGGTACGACGGGCTGCTCGTCGCCTGCGCGGTGGCGCTGTTCGGCCTGCCGTTGGCCCTCTGGCGCTGGCGACGCAGCGCCGGCCGCCAGCCGGGCGAGGGCTGGGCGGTCGCCGTGCTCGCGGCGGCGGCGCTGCTGACGAGCGCGATGGCACTGCTGCCCTATCTCGCCGGCGCGCTGCCCCAGGAGTGGCCGCAGGGGCGCTACCTGTACCCCGGCGTGCTGCCCCTGGCTCTGCTGACGACGTTCGGCCTGCGAGCCTGGCTCCCCGATCGCTACGCCGCGGGCGGGCTGCTGCTCGTTGCCAGCGGCCTAGCAGCTTTCGACGCTCTGTGCCTAGTCGGCTACCTGCTGCCGCACTACTATGGCGCGTGATGCGAGGGCACGCCGCTGCGGTAGGATGGTACAATGCGAGGAGCGTGTCGGCGCGCGGGCTCCCTCGCGCATGGGCCGCGCGCTAGTAGTCGCCCCCACCGGGAGGAACAATGCGCCTTCTGCACGCCCGCACCGTCCGCGCCGCCGTCGGCGCCGCCCTGCTGGCACTCGCCCTGAGCGCTGCGGCGAGCACGTCGCCCGGCCGGGCGGAGGAGCCGGCCCAGGCCCTAGCGCCGGCCGCCGTGCACAGCGCGCCGGTTGGCGCGCCGGCGGCCGCGTCCCCCACAGACGTCAGCGCGCTGCTCATGGGCATGTACGGCGGCTACGACGACCCGCGCGCCATGCAGCGGGTGCGCGAGGCCGGGGCGGCGGCCATGCGCGTCTATGTCGAGTGGAATCAGCTCCAGCCCTACGAGGCGTACAACCAGGGCGACCTGCTCGAGCCGAGCGCGCGGGCCACATTCGAGCGCCAGCTCCGCAACATCGTCGACGTCGGCCTGACGCCCATCGTGCTCATTGGCGAGGCGCCGGCGTGGGCCTCCGAGCGGGCGCGCGGCCCGCTGATGCCCGACAAGCTGCCGAGCTACGTGCGCTTCGTCGAGCTGCTGGTGCGCACGTACATGCAGCCGCCGTTCAGCGTGCGCTACTGGGAGCTCTGGCCCGAGCCGGACGCCATCGCCGAGATCTCACCGCAGGTGCTAGCGCGCTACGGCGACGACATCCTCAAGCGCCGCGCGTGGGGCGATCATGGCGCGCAGTATGCCGAAATGCTCAAGGCAGTCTACCCGGCGATGAAGCGCGTGGATGCGAGCGCCAAGGTGCTCAACGGGGCCGTCGCCTACGACTGGTTCGGGCGCAACAGCCCCGGCTTCAACGCCGGCGGCATCTTCAACTACTCGTTCCTCGAGGACGTCATTCGGGCCGGCGGCGCGTGCTGCTTCGACATCGTGTCCTTCAACTCGTACGCGGCCTTTGCGCCGGGCTGGGAGGAGCGCGCGCCGGGGCGGGACATCGCGGCGAAGACGACCTACCTGCGTGACCAGCTCCGCCGACTCGGCGTCGACAAGCCGATGATGGTCATGGAGGTCGGGTTCTGGTCCGAGGGCGGGGCCGTGCCCTACCGCCAGAGCGATGGCGGCATCGTCCTCATCCAGCCATCCGCTGAGACGCACGCGACGTACCTTTCCAAGGTGTACATTCGCGCCGCAACGGTGGGCCTGCAGGCCGTCGCGTGGTACACCTTCCGCGACCAGGGCTACGACTCCGACAAGCGAGGCATCGTCACTGAGGCGCTAGCGCCCAAGCCGGCCTTCTACGCGTACCGCCAGCTCGCTGAGCAGCTTCGCGGGGCGACCTACATCGGCCCGCTGGTCGCGCAGCGCCTGGATCAAGGCCCCGGCGCGATCGAGGGCTATGAGTTCCGCAACGCCGACGGCCGGCGCGTCTTCGCGATCTGGCTCGATGGGACGCTGAGCGGCGAGGCGGAGGTGCAGTTCCTCTTTCCGGCCAGCGGCATGGTCGTGGCCTACACGCAGACCGGAGCCGCCGCCGAGACCCCGGCATTCGACGGCCGCACGGCGACGGTGCGCGTCGGGACGAGCCCGGTCTACGTCGCCGACGTCCAGGTGAACCACCGTCTCAGCCTGCCGATCGTCGCCAAGGCGCGCTGAGCGGCCCATATCCCTGCCGGACGCCGGCGACGAATGAAAAGCCGCTCGCGCGGTGGGGGGAGTGCAGAGGGGCTTCGCCCCTCTGCGTACCACTCCGGGAGGGGTGGGGGGAGCGCTGACTGCAAGCGATGTTCACAGAAGCGGCGGAGCCCGGCGATGGACGGCGCCATGGACGGCGCCGTGGACGATAGGATGGGTGGTCAGCGCAGCGCCGCGGCCCCGGGTGCCTCATGCAGCGCTGCCTTACCGTCCTAGCCTCCTGCGCCATCGCCGGCCTCGTCGCCGGCCCGCTCGCGGCCGTCGGACTCGTCGTGAGCCTGTGCCTGGCAGCGACCCTGCCGCGTCCAACGCTGGTCCTGGGTCTGGCGTCGGCTGGAGCGGCGGCCACCGCCCTGCTCGGCGGGCTCGGGCGACCTGAGCTCGGGCTGAGCCTCGCGGCCGTCACGGCGCTCGGGGCCGCACTAGGGCCGCTCATCCGCGGCCTCGCGCCCGCCACCGCCCGCCCGGCAGCCCTCGACGGCCAGCGCCTCAGCGGCGTGCTCGCTGTCACGGTTCTCGGCGGAACCCTCGCCGGCCTCGCGGCCGCGCGCGGGCCGGCCGCCGGAGCGGCGGTCCTGGCGCTCGCACTCGTGGCCACCGTCGCCGTCGTGCTCCGCGACCAGGCAGGCAAGCCCGCGCTGGCGGCGCTGCCGGCGCGTGGCGCGCTCGTCGCCGGCGCCGCCGTCGCCCTGGCGGCGCTGGCGCCGGCGTGGCCGGCGCTCGGCCCGCTGGGCCTCGAACCAGCGGGACCAGCGCTGGTCGCCACGGCAGAGCGCGCGGCGGCCGGCCTGCAGCCCGACCAGGCGGGCTACCTCGCCGGACTCGCGCTCGCCGCCACGGCGCTGGCCCTGGACCTCTCGCCCGTCTGGCTTATCCAGCCGTTGGCCGCGCTGCTAGCCGGCGCCGCGGCTGCCGCGCTCTGGCTCTTGGCGGCCGGCGCGTGGCCCGGTCTGGGCGGCCGGGTGGTTGCCCTCGCCGCGTTGGCCCTGCCGTGGGTCTCGCCGCTAGCCTACGCGCTCCGTGCCGACCTGGCGGCACTGCTGCTGCTCGCCGCTGCGCCGGTCGCGGTGCTCTCCGCGACCCGATCGCGCGCCGGCGTGGAGCGCTTGTCACTGCGCTTCCTTGCTGCGAGTGTGGCTGCCGCGCTTCTCGCGCCGCCCTTGGCTCTCGCTGCCGTCGCGCTGGCTGCGTGGGCACTCCCGCGTCGCCGTGCTGTGGTCGCCGGCGCACTGGCGCTCGCCGCCGGCCTCTTTGCCCTGGCGAGCAGCGCGGCTTCTACCCACGTGCCCGGTATCGCCGGACTCCTCGTCGTGGCCGCCATCGCCGCGCTGCCGCGGCTGGGCCCGCGGCTCGTCCCCTTCCTGCTGCCCTTGGGACGCCGCTGGCCGCAGCGCGTCGGGCCGGCGGCGGCCGCGCTGGGGCTGACGGCCCTTGCCCTCGGCAGCGCCGTCGCCTGGCTGTCGACGATCGCCGGCGCTCTCGACGGACCGCGGCCAAACGAGCTGCGGCTGCACGACCCCGTGCAGCGCGCGCTACCTCGCGGTCCGGTGGCTTACCTCGGCGACGTAGCTGCCGCGCGCTGGGCGACGGCACTGCTC
>JACQUS010000541.1 GCA_016210125.1 Chloroflexota bacterium
ACCAGCAGGTGGCGCAACACCTCTTCCGTGAGCCCGAGCGCGCGCTCGATCTCGGTCGTCGCCTGCGCGCGGCAGCGCAGCCGCAAGGTGACGAAGTAGCCATCGCGCTGATGCCGAATCGGATATGCCAAACGCCGGCGGCCCCAGGGCTGCACGTCGGTTACCTCGCCCTCCACACCGACCACGAGGCGCGACACGCGCTCGATGGTCGCCTGGACCTGGTCTTCCTCACCGCTGGGGCTGACGATGAACGTCAGCTCATACTCGCGCAAACGCCGCTCCTCCTCTGGGTTTGCCCCGGTGCCGCCGGGCGGCGGCCCGCGACAGAAGGTAGCTCCGCGGGGCCCCTCCACGGGGGCTGCACCGCGCGCATTATAGCACATACGGCGCGCGCCCGGCACGGCCGCGCCGCGGCCCTGGCCACCACCGCGCTTGGCAGGAAGCGCCTAGCCCTCGGCGATGCGCCGCAGCGCGTCGGCCCGCAGCAGGCGGACGTGCCGCCCGCTCGTGGCGATGAGCCCGGCCTGGGCGAAGCGCACCAGGATGCGGTTGACGGTCTCCCGCGTGCTGCCGAGCAGCAGCGCCAGGTCGTGCTGTGACAGGGCCAGATCGGTGGTCGGCGCATCGCCCGCGCTCCCCGCGAGCGCGCCGGCCGACTCGAGCAGGAAGGCCGCTACGCGGGCGGCTACCGACGCCTGCGTCAGGCGGATCATCGCCTGCTGCGAGCGCCGCGACAGCTCGCCGAGCTCGGTAGCGACGTGCTGGGCGAACTGCGGGAAGCGACGGTAGAGGTCGCCAAAGGCGTCGCTGTGCACCAGCAGCGCCGCGCTGTCCACGACCGCCACGGCCGACAGTCGCCAGCGCTGGTCCGAGACAGCGACGGCCAGCCCGGCCATGTCGCCCGGAAAGAGCGTCAGCGCGGCGCGCACGCTGCCGTGCTCGTCGACCTTAGTCATCGCCACCAGGCCGTACCTGACGACAAAGACATAGACCAGCGGATCGCCGGTGTAGGAGAGGTAGTGCCCCTTCGCATAAGCCCGCTCGCCGACACGTCGAGCGAAATCCGCCAGCGCATCCGACGGGAGCACGCCGAAGACCCGGTGGTCGCGGAGGAACGCGAGCACGGCGTCGACGCCGGCTGATCGACCACCCGTGGGTTGGCCGGGCGAATAGCCGTGCGGGATGGCCATAGCCCCCTCGGCCTGTGACGCAGATCACAGCCAGTTGGTCGCCACGTCACTTCGCCAGCGGCGAGGCGCCGCGCTACAACCGACCTGAGCCCAATACTACCGAAACGGCGCGGGCATGCCCAGCGGAGGGAGCACCCAATGAACGTGACCCAGGACCTGGCGCTGAAGGACGTGTGCTACGAGAAAGAGGATCAGATCGCCTATATCACCATGAACCGGCCGGCGGTCCTTAATGCCTTTACGTACGACACCCTTTTGGAGCTGCGCCGCTGCTTCCGCGACTTCGCCGCCGACGGCCGGCTGCGCGTGGCCATCCTGATGGGCGAGGGCCGCGCCTTCTGCGCCGGCGTGGACCTGCGCCAGCACGAGACGCTGGCGCACGCCATGGTGCGGCCCGAGGGCGTGCTCTACGGCGACCTGGACTACTACCTCAAGCCGATCATCGCCGCGGTTCACGGCTTCGCCGTCGGCGGCGGCATGACGCTGGCCCTCGGCGCAGACATCCGCATCCTGGCCGAGGACGCCCAGCTCGGCTACCCGCAGGTGCGCACGGGCATCCTTAGCGTCGGCGGCCCGCTGCGCCTGCCGCGCTTCATCCCCGGCCTGGCGCGCTGGTACCTGCTGTCGGGCGAGCTCATCGACGCGGTCGAAGCCTACCGCCTCGGCCTGTGCGTCAAGGTCGTGCCCCGCGAGCGCCTGCGCGCCGAGGCCACGGCCCTGGCCCAGAAGATCTGCGCCTGCGCGCCGCTGGCCGTCCGTTACACTAAGGATGAGACGATCCGCGGCGAGGGCCTGCCGATGTACGAGGCCTACCGCATTGCCCGCCAGATCGCCAACGATTTCTTCGAGAGTGAGGACTACGTCGAGAGCGTCCGCGCCTTCCGCGAGAAGCGCAAGCCCGTCTGGCACGGG
>JACQUS010000529.1 GCA_016210125.1 Chloroflexota bacterium
AGCTGGAGCGCGCCGCCTCGCCGCGCACGAAGCTGCTCATCGTGAACTCGCCGAACAACCCGACCGGCCGCGTGCTCGACGGCGACGAGCTGCAAGCCGTCGCCGCCTTCGCCCAGGAGCACAATCTGGTCGTCGTCGCCGACGAGATGTACGAGAAGATCATGTACGACGGCCGGCAGCACGTGAGCATGGCGATGCTGCCCGGCATGCGCGAGCGCACGCTGACGCTGAACGGCTTCTCCAAGGCCTACGCCATGACCGGCTGGCGCCTGGGCTACATCGCCGGCCCGGCCGACATGATCGGCGAGATGCTGAAGGTCCACGAGCAGTCGGTGTCCTGCGCGACCTCCTTCGTGCAGCGCGGCGGGCTCGCGGCGCTGGCCGGCCCGCAGGACTGCGTGGCCGCGATGGCCGCCGAGTACCGGGCGCGCCGCGACCTGATCGTCAACGGGCTGAACCGCCTGCCGGGCGTGCGCTGCCACCTGCCGGAGGGCGCGTTCTACGCCTTCCCGGACATCCGCGGCACGGGCATGCCCTCGGCGGCCTTCGCCGAGTTCGCCATCAGCGAGGCGCACGTGGCGCTGACCTCGGGCGATGCCTTCGGCGCGTGCGGCGAGGGGCACGTGCGGCTCTCGTTCGCCACGTCGCGCGAGCGCGTCGTCGAGGGCCTGGAGCGCCTGGCTCGCGCGCTGGCCAAGCTGCGCGTGGCTCTGGGGCAGCCGGCGGTAGGGTAGGCTAGCCCAGCTCCATCGGCGGGGGGCGGAACAGGTCGCGCGCGGGCAGGCGGGCGATGCGCCGGGCCGGCTCCTCGCCGCGGGCGTAGCGTAGGCCGCGCATGACGACGACCGGCACGCCCTCGTCGGCCTGGCCCATCAGCAGCGAGGCCGCGCTGGCGATCTCGTCGGCGTGGCCGATCTCCGTGACCTGGAGGCGATACCCCAGCAGGTCGGGGTCGCCGCGCTTATCGATCACCGGCGCGACGCCCGAGCAGCCGATGGCCACGCCGACGATGCCCTCGCGGAAGGCGCGCCCGTGGCTGTCGATGATCAGCACGGCTAGCGGCACGCCGTCGCGCGCCTCCAGCGCCCGCCGCAGCGCCGCCGCCGAGGCGTCGGGGTCCAGCGGCAGCAGCGCCACCGTCTCGTCGTGCGCGTCCGAGCCCTCTTGCTGGATGTTCGAGCGGTCGATGCCGGCGTTGGCGCAGACGAAGCCCAGCCGGTGCTCCACGATCACCAGCCCCGGCCGGACACGCAGGACGCTCTTGCTCTCGCGCAGGATCAGCTCGACCAGGCGCGGGTCCTTCTCGACCTGCGCCGCCAGCCGCTCGGCTGTGGGCGAGGGCGTCACGCTGGAGAGGCGCACCAGCCGCCCTTCGGCCTTGGAGACGACCTTCTGCGCCACGACGACGAGGTCGTGCGCCGCTAGCGCCAGCCCCTGGCGGTCGAGCGCGGCGGCGATGAGCGCGGCCAGGTCGTCGCCCGGGCGCACGAGGGGCAGGTCGGTCAGGCCGAGCAGCTCGACGCGGATCATATCGTTCGTCCCGCGGCGAACGAACACGCCGCTGCGACCGCACCGCCCACACTTGTTGGGGACACCCCAATCCCCGGCAGAGGGGGCATCGCCCCGTCTGCACTCCCCCGAGCTACGAGCGCCAGCGCGAAAAGCTCCGCGAGTTTCATACACCGCTCGAAGCAAGCACGAATGGTGGCAGCGCGCCAGCGAGGGCCCGCAGGTCGGCCACGGTGTCCAGGTCGCGGGCCAAGCGCTGGCGGTGCACGACGCGGACGGCAGCGCCGGCGCGCTCGGCGCGCTCGGCGTGCCGCCGCCGGCTGGCGCGGCCGAACGCCGGCGCAATGACGCGCGGCGGTGCGAGCAGCAGCGCGTTGGTCCCCCCGCCGCACTCGGCCGCGGCGATGACCACGCTCGGCGGCGGCAGCGCGCCGGCGATCAGGTCGGCCAAGTCCTCCGATTCGACGAGCGGCAGGTCCGTCGGCAGCACCAGGAGCGCCTCGGCGCCCCGGGCGTCAGCCGCGGCGATTCCTTGGCGCAGCGCCGCGTTGAGCGTCCGCCCGCGCTCGGATAGCGCCACGGCCCCGGCCTGCGCGGCGCGGGCCAGGGCGGCGGCGTCCCGTGAGATGACGACGCAGCCGGCCGCCGGCAGCGTGAGGACGACGCGCAGCGTGCGGTCGAGCAGCCAGCAGCCGAGCTCGGCGCGCGTGGTCGGCGGCAGGTAGGGCGCCAGGCGGCCCTTGGCCTCGGCGAAGGGCTTGCACGGCACGACGACCCACAGCTTCGTGAACGCCATCACGTGGCCAGGTCCGATCGTCTGAGAGCGTCCGCCGGCTGCCAGCCCCACCCCAACCCCGGGATCGAGTCGCAGAGGGGGCTAGCGCCCCCTCTGCGCTCCCCCCCGCCAAGCACCACCGGCGTCCCGAAGGTATCGGCATCCAGCACGCACGCTGGCACCGCGGTACTCCATACGGTGGGTATCATCTCCGAGTTCCGAGTGCCCGCGCGAAGTCGAGGACGGCGCGGGCCAGCGCCAGGCGGTCGCCGTCACTACGCATGATCGTGGTGGTCACCAGCACGCGCAGGCCGCTGGCCTCGAGGCGCGCCCGCTCGCCGGCATCGGCCTCGTCGACCACGAGGCCGTCGACGAGGCCGCGATAGAACGCCGCGACGCCGTGCACCGACTCCTCGTAGCCCAGCGCGCGCATGAGCCGCCCGGCCGGGCCGCTGACGGCCTGCCCGCCAACGATGGGGCTGACGGCGACGCGCGGGACGCGCAGCCCGCGCAGCAGGTCGGCCATACCGGGCACGGCGAGAATCGGCCCCACGGAGACGACCGGGTTCGACGGGCAGATGACCAGTGCCTCGGCGGCCAGCAGGGTCG
>JACQUS010000530.1 GCA_016210125.1 Chloroflexota bacterium
GCGCAGCACCGCGAGATGCTCGACCAGGTGCTCGACATCTTTCGGATCGTCCCCGACCACGACCTCGATGTCATGGAGGAGGGCCAGTCGCCGGCGCACGTGGCCGCCGCGGTGCTCGCACGGCTGAGCCCCATCCTCGAGCGCGAGCGGCCGGACTGGGTGCTCGTGCAGGGCGACACGACGACGGTGGCAGCGGCGTCGCTGGCGGCATGCTACGCCGGCGTCAAGGTCGGCCACGTCGAGGCCGGCCTGCGCACGCACGACAAGCGGCGGCCCTTTCCCGAGGAGATCAATCGCCGCGTCGCTGGGGTCGTGGCCGACCGACACTTCGCCCCGACGCAGCGCGCGCGCGCGAACCTGCTGCGCGAGGGCGTCCCCGACGAGCAGGTTCTCGTCACCGGCAATCCGGTCATCGACGCGCTGCACTGGGCTGTGCGCCAGCCGCCGTCGCCGGAGGCGCTCGCGCTGCTGCGGCGCGTCGGCTGCGCCGCGGACAGTAACGGGCTGGGCGCCGCCTCCACCGCGCGCGAAGATGGCTGCGCCGAGGCTCCGCGCCTGATCCTCGTCACAGCGCACCGCCGTGAGAGCTTCGGGGCGCCGCTGGAGAGCATCTGCCTGGCGCTGCGCGACATCGCCGCGCGCTACGCCGGCCGTGTGCGCATCGTCTATCCGGTGCACCCCAATCCGCACGTCTGGGAGCCGGTGCACCGCCTGCTGGCCGGCGTGGCGCACGTCCTGCTCCTCCCGCCGGTGGACTATCTGACGCTCGTGCAGCTCATGCAGCGCGCCACGCTCGTGCTGACCGACTCGGGAGGAATCCAGGAAGAGGCGCCGGGGCTGGGCAAGCCGGTCCTCGTGCTGCGCGACGTGACCGAGCGGCCCGAGGCCGTCGAGGCCGGCACCGTGCGCGTCGTCGGTACGCACCGCGAGCGCGCCGTCATCGAGACGGTGCGCTTGCTGGAGGACGCGTCGGCATACGGGCGCATGGCCCGCGCTGTGAATCCTTACGGTGACGGCCACGCCAGCCAGCGCATCGTCGCTGCGCTGCTGGGCCAGCGGGTGGCGCCGTTCGAGCCCCCGGCCGAGCGCACGCCGGCCGAGCGCACGCCGGTGGAGCACACGCACGGCCGGCCACGTTGAGTAGCACGAACATGGCGGAAGTGGACGTCGGCGCAGCGCGCGAAGCGCAGGCGCGGGGCGTGCTGGCGGCCGAAGGGCGGCGGGGCACGCGGTTCGCGCTGCCGTTCTCCGAGCGCCGTCTGCTGCTGATGGCCCTGGACCTGGCGGCGGTCAACGGCGCGCTGGTGCTGACGCTCGCCCTGCGGCCCGACTACGCGCTGGACTGGGACCTGCTGCTCGACAACCCCTGGTGGTTCGTCGCGCTGAGTCTGCTCTGGCTGCCGTTGGCCTACGCCGTCGACGCCTACGATCTGCGGATCGCCCGGCGGATGTCGACGGCCGCCGTGGCCGTGCTGAAGGCCGGGCTGCTCACCGCCGTCGTCTACCAGCTCACGCCGGTGCTGACGCCCGCGCTGCCGCCATCGCGCGTGGCGCTGGCGGCGCTGCCACTGCTGGCTGTCGCGCTGCTGCTGGTCGGGCGAGCCCTCTACGTCGTCGCGCTCGTGCAGCCGCTCTTCCACCGCCGCGCCTTGGTGATCGGCGCCGGCTGGGCGGGGTCGACCGTCGTCGACGTGCTCGCCGAGCACGGCGATGGGACGTTCCGCGTGGTGGGCTTTGTCGACGACGATCCGGGCAAGCAGGGGGGCGTAGTTGCGCCCGCCGCCAACGGCGGCGCCGCGGCCGAGGGCCAGCCGCCCGTGGCCGCGCTGCCGGTGCTGGGCGACCGCCAGGCCCTGTCGAGGCTGATCGCCCAGCATCACGTGACCACGCTGATCCTGGCCATCACGCGCGACGTCGACGGCGCCCTGCTCCAGGTGCTGCTGGACTGCCTGGAGCAGGGCGTGGAGATCATCCCTATGCCGGTGCTCTACGAGCAGCTCACCGGCCGCGTGCCGGTGGAGCACGTCGGCGATAACTGGTACGTCGCGATGCCCATCCACCATCGCGGCACCGGCACCACCTGGCCACTGGTGAAGCGCGGCATGGACGTCGTCCTGGCCGGCGTTGGGCTGCTCGGCTTCGGGCTGGCGCTGCCGCTCATCGCCCTGGCGCTCTACCTCGACTCGCCGGGACCGATCTTCTATACCCAGGAGCGGATCGGCAAGAACGGCCGGCGCTTCCGCGTCTACAAGCTGCGCTCGATGGTACCCAACGCCGAGAACGGCAAGGCCGTCTGGGCGAGCGAGCACGACAACCGCGTGACGCGCGTCGGGCGCGTGCTCCGCTGCACGCACGTTGACGAGTTCCCGCAGTTCCTGAACGTGGTGAAGGGCGAGATGAGCGCCGTCGGCCCGCGGCCGGAGCGTCCGGAGTTCGTCGAGGAGCTGGCGCGCGAGATCCCGTTCTACCGCGTGCGCCACGCCGTGCGGCCGGGCATGGCCGGCTGGGGGCTGGTCAAGCAGGGCTACGGCTCGTCGAAGGAAGATGCGCTGCTCAAGCTCCAGTACGACCTTTACTACATCAAGCACCAGTCGCTCTGGCTCGACATCGTCATCCTGCTCAAGACGATCCTGGATACGGTGACCCTGCGCGGGCGGTGAGGAGACGCGCGTGGTGAATCCGCTAGTCGGAGGTGCGCGTAGAGATAGCTGAGGGTGCGGCCGCGGAGGGGCGTGCCCGATGGTGCGCCGTGCGCCAGCGCCGCGACAAGCACGGTCGCTCCGCGAGCGCAAGATCTTTATGCGGCAGCGGGAGAACGATATACTAGCACCGCACGTCGAGGATGTTTCGGGATGGGGAGAGAGGAGCTTGAACCTTGATGTCGCGGTGGTTGGCGCGTCATCTGCTGGACTCTACGCCGCCGAGAACCTCGCCCGGGCTGGGCGACGCGTGGCCGTCTTCGAGCAGCAGCCCGTGCTGGTCCCGGCGCGCCGCACGCTCATCGTCACGCCGCAGCTTCAGCGCGTGCTGGGCTACCTTCCGGACGCGGCCGTGGTGCACCGCGTCGCGGTCATGGACGTAGCTTCGCCCGGAGCGCGCGTCCGCGTAGACCTGCGTGAGCCAGACCCGATCGTCGAGCGTAGCCGGCTGATCGCTCTGCTGGCCGAGCGAGCGTCTGCCGCCGGCGCGGTGCTGCACCTCGGCTACCGCTTTCAGGCCATCGCCCCGGCTCCGGAGGGCGCAGTGCTCACGTTACGCAGAGCCGACGGCACGACGGCGACGGTGGTCGCCCGTGCGGCTATCGGCGCCGACGGCGTGGTCAGCGACGTCGCCGCCGCGGTCGGACTCGACCGCCCATTGGTAGCGCCGATCATCCAGGCGGAGGTCGAGCTGCCGCCGGACTGGCCGGCGGCGCTGACCCGCGTCTGGTTCGACACCGACGAGACGCGCTTCTTCTACTGGCTTATCCCCGAGTCCAAGGACCGCGGCGTGCTCGGCGTGGTGGGCGACGACCGCGCGGAGACGCGCGTGCTGCTCGACCGCTTTCTGGCGCGGCAGGGCTTCCGACCGCTCGCCTACCAGGCGGCGCAGGTAGCTCTCTACCACCCGCGTCTGCGCGCCTGCGGGCGGATAGGCGCGGCGCCGGTGCTGCTGGTCGGCGATGCCGCCGGGCACGTGAAGGTGACGACGGTGGGCGGGACGGTCTCGGGCCTGTGGGGCGCCGCCGCGGCGGCGCGGGCCCTGCTATGCGGCGGCTCGTATGCCCACGAGTTGCGCCCGCTCAAGCGCGAGCTGGACGTCCACTGGCTCATGCGCCTCTTTCTCGACCGCCTGGACAACGCCGGCTACGACCGTCTGGTGCGCGCGCTCACGCCGGCGCTGCGGCGCTTTCTCGGGCGCCGCAACCGCGACGAGATGGCCGGAGCAATCTGGAAGCTGCCGCTCTACCAGCCGTGGCTGCTGGCCGAGGCGCTCGGTCTGCTGCTGCACCGGCCCGGCGGGCGCCCGCGGCCGCCGACCGACCGGGTGCCGGTGGCCGAGCCGAAGTAGCGCGGCGCACGGCGATATCGTCGCGGCGCCGTCGGCGGTGACTTGTCCGGAGCAGGCGCCGCCCGTACTGGATGCACACCACGGGATGAGGCTAGGTGCGGCATTGTGCAGGCGGTCGAGAACAGCCCGTATGATGCGCTCGTCGATCGGCCATCCTCCCATGGGGGCGCTTCCGCGCGCGCCGTAGTGGCCGATCGCACGCCGCACGTCGGCGTGCTGCACACGGGGCGCCGCCTTCTCGGCGTGGCCGGCGGGCCTCTGGCCGTCGTCGAAGCGGCAGCGTTCCTGGCGGCGGCGCCGCTGCTCGTCTTCCCGAATCGCTACAGCGCGGCCGCGCTGGTGGTTCTGCCCCTGGCCTGGCTCGCCAGGCTGATCGCCCGCCGCCGGACGCTGCGGCGCACGCCGGCCGACTGGCCGCTCGCCGGCCTGTTGCTCATGGCGTCGATCGGCCTCTACCCGTCGATCGATCTGGCGCTGAGTCGGCCGAAGCTCTACGGCCTAGTCCTGGGCCTGTACCTCTGCACGCTCCTCTCTGAGCACGTGCGCCCGCCGCTCGGGCGCTACGCCTTAGCTGCCGTGCTGGTCGTCGGCGGGGCCGCCGTCGCGCTGGCCGGGCTCGTCGGGACGAGCTGGATCGTAGGGAAATGGCCGCTCGTCGACGCCATCTACCCGCGTCTGCCGCGGCTTGTCACCGAGGTGCGGACGTCGGCCGGGGCCCTCGAGGGCGGCTTCCATCCCGCCGAGGTCGGCGGGACGCTGGCGCTGCTCCTACCCTGTGCGCTGGGGTTGTTGCTCTTCAGTCGTGGCTGGGCCGTGCGCCTGGCCCTAGGCGCGGCGAGCGTGGTGATGCTCGGCACGCTGGCATTGACCGTGTCGCGCTCGGCGCTGGGGGGCATTATGGTGGCGCTGGTCGTCCTGGCGGTGCTGCGCTGGCCTCGCCTGGCCCTGGCGCTGCCGGTGGTCGCCGTCGGGCTGGTGGCCACCGTGTGGGCGCTGGGCCCGCAGCAGGTCGCCGATTCCCTGCTCACGGTCGAGATGGCGGCGACGCTGGGCACGCGCGGGCGGCTGGAGATCTGGAGCCGCGCGCTGTGGTTGATCGAGGACTTCCCGCTCACCGGCGCCGGCCTGAACACCTTCCCGGTGCTGATCCCGCTGCTCTATCCCTCGACGCTGTTGGGTGCAGGGACGCGCATCCCCCACGCTCACAATCTCTTCCTTCAGGTGGGCGTCGACTTCGGGCTGCTCGGGCTGGCGAGCTTCCTCGGCCTGCTGGCAGCCGCCTGGCTGAGCCTCGCCCGCGCCTGGCGCACGGCTAGCGGCTGGGAGCGCGGCCTCGTCGCCGGACTTGTGGCGGGCCTGCTGGCGCACCTCGTGTTCGGGCTGACTGACGCCGTGGCCCTCGGCGCGAAGCCCGGCGTGCTCCTCTGGGCCGTGCTGGGTGGCGCGCTGGCGCTGGGGATCGGCACACCTTCTGCTGCTGAGGACTCGTCCGCCCGCCAGTCGCGACGGTCTGCCGCGCCTCCCGACTTGCCCTGCCCGCGCGCAGGGAACGGGGCGGGCGGCGAGGTCGGCGAAAGCGCAGGCCTTTGCGGAGAGGTGGTAGGCGCGGAGTCCGCCTCCGACGCGTGTGCGGCCGCTGCGTCGACGGGAGCGGAGGCCGCACCGCCGTCGCTGCGCCAGGCGGGCGCTGGGGCGCTGCAGTGGACGCAGTGGGCGCTGTTCGCGCTGGCCTGTGGCCTCGGCGTCCTGATCGCCGTGACTGGCGTGGGGATGGTGACCTGGTGAACGTCGGCCGTCTGCTGGGCGCCGGCGCGCGGCGTGACCTGGTGCGCGGGTGAGGAGGCCAAGCCGTGCTGCCGCGAGCCCTGGCCGGATGCATCGCGGCCTTGCTGCGCACCTGGCGCCTGCCGCCGCTCGACCTCGTCTGGCTGACGGCGGACCTCGCGGTTGGCGCAGCGCCGGTAGCGGGGCGGCTGGAGCAGGTGAGTCGGCTCGGCATCACAGCCCTGGTCGACATGCGCACGGCGGACGAGCGCGCGCTTGACCGTCACTGGGAGATTGCTGCACTGCGTAGCGCGCTGCGCGTGCTGCACCTGCCGGTCGTCGACCGGACGGCGCCGACACTTGAGGAGCTCGAGGCCGCGAGTGCGTGGGTGGAGAGTGAGCTATCTAGCGGCGGGCGGGTGCTCGTGTGCTGCCGCGCCGGCGTCGGGCGGAGCGTCACGCTGGCCACAGCGGTCCTGGTTCGCCAGGGCTATCGCTTCCCGGAGGCCTTTCGCCTTGTCGGCACGCGCCGCCGCGTGGCCAACCCGACCGACGCGCAGCTCGCAGTGCTCCGGGCCTTCGCCGCGCAGGTGGCCCGCGAAGTGGGGCAGTAGCTTGCGCGCCCCCCGGGCCGCCGCGGGCGCCGCGCCGCGCGCAGCGACGAGTCCAACGTCGTACAGCGGGCCGACCGCGCGGACGTTGGGTGCGCTCTGCCGTTCGGCTCGTGAGGACAGGCTAGCGAACCGCGTGCGCCCAACCCCGAGGCATGCGCTTACGGTCGCGCGACCTGCAGCTCGTCGCGCGGTCTAGGTGCGCCGCCCGCGCCGCGCGCGGTGGCGCAGGCCGGTGGCCTCGGTCGGGCTGCCGTTCGGCGAGGCGCCGTCGTGCGTGTAGTAGTAATAATCATAGTAGTAGCTGCCGGAGCGCTTGTTGAGCTTGTTGAGAACCGCCCCGAGCATGTGCGTGCCGCTCTTGGCCAGGGCATCGTGCGCGCGGCGCAGCGCGTCGGCGCGGGTGCGCTGCGAGTCGACGACCAGGAGCGTACCGTCGACGCGGCTGGCGAGGACGATGCCGTCGGCGACGGCGAGCACGGGTGGGCTGTCGAGGATAACGAGGTCGGCCTCGCGCTTCAAGCGCTCGAGGAGGGTCGCCAGGCGCGGGGAGGCCAGCAGCTCGGCCGGGTTGGGCGGCAGCAGGCCCGAAGGCAGGATGCGCAGGCCGTCGACAGGCCCCGGCTGCAAGTGCAGCTCCACCTGCGCGTCGTCCATCAGCAACAGGTTGGTCAAGCCCTGCTTGTTGGCGACTTCGAAGAGACGGTGGAGGATCGGCTTGCGCAGATCGGCGTCGACGATAATGATGCGCTTGCCGGCTTGGGTCAGCGCCATTGCGAGATTCGCGACGGTGGTCGATTTGCCCTCGCCGGGGCTGGCACTGGTGACGAGGAGCACCCCCAGCGGCCGGTCCACGGTGGCAAACTCGAGGTTCGTGCGTACGAGGCGGTACGCCTCGAAGGCCGGATTGCGGAGATGATCGGCCGACAGCAGCGTCCCCGAAGCCCCGTCGTGCGTGCTGAAGCGCATCACGGCGCCGAGCGTCGCCAGCGAGGTCGCCTCCTGGAGCTCGTCCGGCGTCTTCACGGTGTCGTCCATATACTCGAGGAATGCGGCGACGCCGAGGGCCAGCAGCAGCCCGAACAGCGCGGCGACGGCGGTATTGAAGGGCACCCGGGGGCCGATGGGCTGCGTCGGGAGCAGCGCCGGCTGGGCGACCTGGAGCGCACTGGCGCTCTGGCCCGGCGGGAAGTAAGGGGCCTGCCGCCCGATGAACACCTCGGCGAGGGTGTTGGCGACGTCGCGAATCAGGGCCGGGTCGCTGCCGTCGACCGTGATCAGAAGGAGCTGGGTATCGCGGATCGGGCTGGCCGAGACCATGCTGCCCAACGTCGACGTGCCGAAAGTGAGGTTCAGCCGCGCCGCGACCTGCTCCAGGACCACCGGCTGCACCATCATCTGACTGTAGGTCTTGGCGAGCTGCTGGTTAAGCAGGGTGTCGCTCAGGGTGAGCGTGCCGGGCGCCGCGACCTGGTTGACGAAGAGCAGCGCAGTAGTTCGATACGTGGGTGGCAGGTTTCCGCTGTAGAAGAAGGCCACCGTACCGGCGAGCAAGGTGCTCGCGACGAACATCCACCACCAACGCGCCAGCACGTCGAGGTACCGTCGGAGCTCCATCAACCGTGTCCTTGCACGAAGTGTCGAGCGCCGCGCCTAATCACTCTGGCGGCGACTCGACCATCGCGAGCAGAGTGTCAACCGCACAGGCGCCGGCCGGTCGGCCGCCGGCCTGCTCCCGCAGGCGCTGGCAACGCCCAAGATCGCTTTGAGCATGGGCTGTGCCGCGCGCGGTGTCAACGGCATCCGGCCCCTGAATCCGGTATTTTTCCCAGCTTCCACCGCGTGACATTGTAATGAGAATCTGCGCGCAAAGCGCCGTTAGTATAGCATACGGGCCGTGGGTGTCGTGCGGCCCCTCCGGTGGCAGATCCACCAGCAGATCCACCAGGAGGCGAGCCGATGAAGGACGGATTGCTTGTCGCGCCGACCGCGACGAGCGCCCGTGCGCGGCGGGCGACCGGCGCAGCGGGCGCTTCGAGGGTATCATCATAGCATCAAGGGGCCGTCTGGGGGCGGTGGAACCTCCACCCATTCCCCGCCCAGGCCCAGACGATGACCAGCCCGGGAGGCGGGAAGCTACCCGCGCGCGGCGCGCTTACCGCAGCGCTGTGCCCACGGCCGCAGTGCGCCGACGGCCGGTGCGCCTCGCCTGCGCGTTGCACTAGGAGGAGGGAGCGGTGCCCAGCACACGCCAGCACGACCAGGGCCGCGCCAGAGCGCGTCCCGTGAGCACCCAGCAGCGCCGCGGCGTCGCGCGGCTGGCCGCCGTCGCGTGCCTGCTCCTGGCCCTCACGGTGCTTTGGCTCGGGCTGCCCTTCGCGCCCGCCGTCGCCGACCATCCAGTCGACGAGAGCCTCGGCGTCGCCATGACTGACTACGGAAACGATCCGAGCGTGCTCGTCGACCAGCTCACGCGCCTCCAGACGCGCTGGTGGTATGACTTCAACTGGCAGCGCCAGGACGATCCCAGCGGCTTCGTCAAGGTCGGGCTGGTGCGCCCGTGCTATGCCCGCGACGCGTCACTGGTCTGCACGTCGCCCGGCCCCTCCGTGGCCGAGGTGCAGGCGCGCGTGCAGCAGAGGCCGGGCCGCTACTGGGTGCTCGGCAACGAGCCGAACACGGTGGACCAGGACAACCTTTCTCCGTCCGCTTACGCCACGTTCCTCTACACCTACGGCACGGCGATCAAGCAGGTCGATCCGACGGCCATGATCGTCGGCCCGAACGCGCTCAACTCGACGACCCTCTGCCAGGCGTGCGCCGGAGGGGCCAGCTCGCTGGGCGGGGCGGCCTTCACGCAGCAGGTGTGGACGGCCTACACGCAGGCCTACTCGGGCACGGCGTATCCGACGCCCGACGCGCTGGTGGACGTCTGGGCGCTGCACGCCTACCAGATCGCCTGGGACCTGGCGATCTTGCCGCCGTGGACGAACGCGGCCTGGGCGCAGGGCGAGATCGCCCACTACCGCCAGACGCTGACCGCTCAGGGCGTGCCGTCGAGCAAGCCGCTCTGGGTGACCGGCTGGGGCTCGCTGCTGGGCTATCCGTGCTGGGAGAACACGTCGCAGGGCGTGCGATTCAATTGCGCCTACGACGACGTCGCGGTGAGCCAGTTCATCCAGACGATGGTGGGCTGGTTGCGCACGACGGGGCTGACGAGCTACAACGTGCAGCGAAGCTTTTTGTACGCCAACTTCGCCTATCCCGAGCTCTGGCAGGCGCAGCCGGCGGCGCGCGCGGCGACCATCCGGCTGTTCGAGAGCCCGACGCTGAACGCGCCGCTCAGCCCGCAGGGGCAAGTCTACGCGAACTTGGTCGGCTTCGGCCAGGCGGCGCACGCTCCGCCGCCGGCGCCCACGCCCGTGCCCACGGCGACGCCCATGCCGGTGCCGGAGCCTGAGCCGCTTCCGCCGCCGCCCGCGAGCGGTGGTGGTGGCGGCGGTGGTGGCGGCGGTGGAGGCGGGGGCTTCGGTGGGGCGC
>JACQUS010000042.1 GCA_016210125.1 Chloroflexota bacterium
GTGCAGCCGCTGACGCCGGCCGAGCGCGAAGCCATCGCCGCGCTTCCCTTCGAAGATGATGGTTTCCGGCGGAGCGCAGGTGCGACGGCGCTCGTCGGCGAGGCCGGCTTCTCGACGCTGGAGCGGCTGTGGGCGCGGCCGACGCTCGACGCCAACGGCATCTGGGGCGGCTTCCAGGGCGAGGGCGCCAAGACCGTCCTGCCGGCGCGCGCCGGAGCCAAGATCAGCGCGCGGCTCGTCCCCGACCAGGACCCAGAGCGCATCGGTGATCTCGTCGAGGCGCACCTCCGCGCGCACCTACCGCCTGGCGTGCGCATGACCTACACGCGGCTGCACGGCGGCAAGCCGTGCCTGACGCCGCTCAACCACCCGGCGGTGCAGGCCGCGGCGCGGGCGCTGGAGGCCGGCTTCGGCCGGCCACCGGTCTTCATCCGCGAGGGTGGGACGATCCCGGTCGTGGCCACGCTGGACGAGGTGCTCGGCCTGCCGACCGTGCTCATGGGCATCGGCCTGCCGGACGGCCACGCCCATGCGCCCGACGAGCGGCTCGACCTCGGCAACTTCTACGGCGGCATCCGCAGCGCCACGGCCCTGCTCGACGAGCTGGCCGCCGCGCTCGAGGCGCGGTAAACGGCACCGCTTCGCGCGCTATGGCCCGCCGACGAGCGCCCGGTACAACTGGTTGAAATCCGCCTTGGCCGTCTCGACGAACACGCCGCGCGTGGCGAGCATGATCCTCCCGCTTCTTCAGAGCAGGCTCAGCAAGATGTTCTTTTCCCACGCCCTCTTCTGGACGAAGTACTCGTACGACGGCGGGAAGAGCGTGATCGCCGGAGCGGGGTCGGCGTAGAAGTTGCCGTCTCCGTAGGCGGCCAGGCCGTCGGCAACCTCGATATAGCAGAAGCCCTGTCCGTCGAAGCGCTCGCTCGACACGCGCCCGCGCACCCGGGCGGCGATGTTCCGCGCCGCGACCTCGGCCTGGGCCGCAGCGAACACGCCGGCCTTGGGCAGCGGCAGGCCGTGCTTCAGGGGGATGACGGTCACATCGCCGATTGCGAAGACGCGCTCGTGCTCGGTTTCCATGGTCTCCGCATCGACGGAGATCCAGCCTCGCGGGCCGAGCAACTCGCGCACCGCCGGCGGCGGGACGTGGGGCGGAATGCCCACCAGGAGGTCAAACGGCACCTGCTCCTCGCCGTCGCCGAAGGCGATCGTCCGCGCGACGGGATCGATCCTTTGCACGCTTCTCTTGGGGAAGTAGGCGATGCCGCGCTCCGCCAGCAGCTTCTCCAGCGCCTCGCCGACGGCACGGCCGGCCACCGGCATGGGCTGCGGCTCCGGCGTGTACACCGCCACCTCGGCCCGGTCCCTGACGCCCTTTATCTGCAGGACGGCATCTACAAGGAAGGCCGCCTCGTAGGGCGCGGCCGGGCACTTGAACGGCATTCGCGCGATCAACACCACGACGCGCCCTTGCTCGAACTCGGACAAGGCCACTTGGAGCGCGTAGGCGCCGGCAGACTCGTAAAGGTTGAATGCGGCCTCCGAGAACCCCGGGACCTGCTCCGGCGCATAGTCGGCGCCCAGCGCGACGATGAGGTAATCGTAGCCTAACTCCGCGGCGGCGGTCCTGACGCTCTTGCGCAGGACGTCGATGCCCTGCACTTCGTCGACTACTACCTCGATGCCTCTCTGAGAGAGGCCCTGGATGGGCCGCTCGCCGGCCTTGGGATCGGCCCGCTCGCCGGTCATGACCCAAAGGTTCGAGAAGGGCACGCAGAAGGTAGGACTCTTCGTGACGAGCACGACGCGGTGCTCGTCTGGCAGCAGCGTCCGCAGCGCGTTGGCCGCGGTGAGCCCGCCCCAACCTCCGCCCAGGACCGCTATCGTCTGCCCGGCCATCGTGCGCCTCCTATGCTCGCGTGATCGCCACAAGATAATACGCTTTCTCAAGTACTTCTAGTTACGCGCCTCCTACGCTCGCGTAGTCGCCACGCTGCGCGCCAGCGAGCAGCCAACCGCACCTCCCGCCGGCCGCGGTGTCCAAGACGGCTACGTCGCATCGCCGACCACGTACGTCCCCAACATACGGCCGGGCACGGCTATCGGCAGCAGCCAAACGAGCCATGTTCCTGGGCCGTTCGGCTACTCTTCTCGGGTCCGTGATGTCCCGGCGGCTCGCCCGCGCGGCGCAGGCGAGCGCATAAGGGGGAATCCCAAGGGGGCTTCGCCCCCTTGGGGAACCTCTCTTGGGTGGGGTGGAGCAGCCCGCCGGCGAGGGCCATCTTCATCAGAGTTCTCGATGTCCCGTTCGGACACCCCCACAGATGAAAAGTTTTTTCAAAGCAGAGCAGACGAAAGGCAGCCGCTAGGGCAGCAGGCCGTGGCGGTGCGCGTAGGCGACGGCCTCCAGGCGACGGTGGGCGCCGAACTTGCGGAGGACCCCCTGCACGTGCTTGCGGGCAGTCGAACGGCTGACGCAGAGGCGCGCGGCAATGGCCGCCGTGTCGGCGCCGTCGGCCAGGAGAGCCAGCACTTCCTGCTCACGCTGCGTGAGCGGCGCAGCCCTGCGTACGGGCGCTTCCGCGTCTGGTCCCAAGAGCAGCGCGGCGGCCTCGTGTCCCACTCGGCGGGCGAAGTGCTCCAAAGTCTTAGAGCGCGTGATGTCCTGCACGACGTGCACCAGCGTGCACAGCGCAC
>JACQUS010000510.1 GCA_016210125.1 Chloroflexota bacterium
GCTGGCCGTGCCCGTCGCTGCGGCGCTCCAGGTGCTGGTGTACGCCCTGCTGGCCGAGGAGCAGACGCCGCCGGCGGAGGCGATCGCCAAGGGTGGCGCAGCGGCGGCGCGGACGGGCGGCGACGCGCAGCCGACCGCGTGATGGCCGACACGCGCACGACGCCATGGCCGCGACAGGGCCGAGCTAATCCGTTTGGCTAGCCCACAATAATCCTTTTGAGGTATTGACTATCGATGCCGCGCCAACCACGATCAGCGGGTAATCGGCGGGGCAATCCCGTCGTCGGTGGGAGGTGTCGGCGTGAAGGTGGGGCTTTTCTACCTTTTCAGCGAGTTCGCGGGTGTGCCCCAAAGCGAGATCATCAACGATACGTTGGTTGAGGTCGAGTACGCCGAGGAGCTCGGTTTCGACGCCGTGTGGCTGCCCGAGCACCACTTCTCCGTATATGGGATCCTCGGCAATCCCTTCGTCATGGCCGCGGCCATTGCGCAGCGGACCAAACGCATGCAGATCGGCACCGCGGTCATGGTCCTCCCCCTACAGCATCCTCTTCGCGTGGCCGAGGACGGGGCGATGGTCGACGTGCTGAGCGGCGGACGCCTCCTGATGGGCGTAGGACGCGGCTACCAGAATCCCGAGTTCGATACGTTGGGTGTACCGCAGGGCGAGTCCCGCGCGATGTTCGATGAGAGTCTCGAGATCATCGAGAAGGCGTGGACGCAAGACGAATTCTCGCACGACGGACGGTTCTGGCGCATCGAGAACGCCGCCGTCTATCCTAAGCCGATCCAGAAGCCTCATCCGCCGATCTTCTGGGCCGCGGCGAGCGCTGAGACCTACAAGCTGGCGGCACGCAAGGGTTATGCACTGCTTAGGTCGCCGAACTTTAGTACCATGGACATCGTGGAGAACTCCTTCAACAAGTACCTGGTCGACCTAAGGGCGAATGGCTTCGATCCGGAGCAGATGGAGCATCCCGCCGCCATCAAGCTCTACGTCGCGCCGACCGATGAGGAAGCGAGGCGCGACGCCATTCCGCACGCCCTCTGGTTCTTTCGCAAGCTGGCCAGCCTCATCCCGGGAGCGCCGGGTCGGCCGGCGCGTGCGGGATACGAGCAGTACACCCCGCTACCGAGCACACTGGCCAGCGTGACCGAGGACGACCTGTGGGAATGGGGCGTGTGCTACGGCTCGCCGGAGCGCGTCGCCGAGCGGCTGCGCGTCTTCATTCAGCGTACGGGGACCAATCACATCTTGGCGCACATGAAGATCGGTGGCCTCGAGCACGCGAAGGTGATGCGCTCTATGGAGCTGTTCGCCAAGCACGTGATGCCGACCCTGAGGAAAGAGGCTGTAGCACGCATCTGACAACGCCGGGTCGGCCACGGACGTTGGGCCGGCGCGCGGGTATCGTGGCCGCACGCGAACCGGAGGTGCGGCCGATGGGCGGGCGGCAGAGCGAACGGGCGGCGCCGGGCAGCCGGCCGCGTGACGGCCGGGGTCGCGGCCCTAGGGCCGCTGCCCGGCCAGCCAGGCGTCGATCTGCTGGGCCAGCGCCAGCGCCTCGTGCTCGGCCTCCGCCTGCTCCGCGGCGGCGAGCGGCCGCAAGAGCGCGCTGTTGATCTGACGGAAGAGCTGCGTCAGCGTAGGCATCGACAGAGGCTGCTGGCTGTGGCGCAGGCGCACGAGAAGGCGCTCAGCGCTGGCGCAGAGCGTCTGGATGCCATGGCTGCCGGCCAGGCCGGCCAGCCCCTTGAGGGTCGAGACGCAGACGTGCACCTCATCGAGATGCGTCTGCACCGGGCCGTCCGGCTCGGCCTCGACGCGGTCGAGCGCTGCCGCCAGGCGCTCCAGCACCGCGCCGGCCTCGCGCTGGAAGGTATCCTGTGCCGGCGCCGCGCGCGAGCGCAGCAGCAGCACCTTGCGCGGTCCCGCGACGCGATCGACGGCGTCGACGAGGCGCTGCGGCTCGAAGGGCTTGAGCAGGTAGCCGACGGCGCCGGCGCGCACGGCGCGCACGACCTCGGCGAGCTGGCCCTCCGACGTGACGACGATGATCTTGGCCGCCGGGTCCTGCTCGACGATGCGCGCCGTCGCGGCCACGCCGTCGAGGCGCGGCATGTGCAGGTCCATGGTTACGACGTCGGGCTGGCTCTGCGCATACCTGGCCACGGCGTCCAGGCCGTCGACGGCCGGCTCGACGATCTCGTGGCCCGCCGCGCGCAGGATGCCGGCGAGGTACAGGCGCGCGGTCAGGCTATCGTCGACGATCAGCACGCGCGCCATGTGCTGCCTTTGCCGGCCGGTGGCCCGCCCATCTTCTTCGCCTCGCCAGCAGCTCCTCTGCAACGGCTGTTCCCAACGACGCCGGGCGCGTGTAGCGGCAGCCGCAGGCGCCTCAGGTGCAGTGTGCCGCCGGACGCAGCGTCGGTCAATGGCAGGGAAGTCCCAGCGCGCGTCGGCAGCTAGGCCGTGCGCGTGGCAGGCGCCGCCTGCGTGGCGACGAAGGCCCGTGCCAGCTCGACGGCCCGCTCGCGCTCGTCTTGCGCCAGCGTGCCCTCGATGACCAGGTTGAGCAGGTGCTCCTTGACGGGCTTGATCCACGGCCCCGGCCCACGGCCGAACAGGGCCATCAGGTCATTGCCATCGAGCGGGCTCTTCAGCGCTTTGACGTTCTCGCGCTCGATGAGCTCACGGCAGCGCTGCGCCAGCGCCTCGACGCGGGCCTCTGCAGCGGCGACCCGTCCACGCCGCTGGCTGGTCACGTCGGCGCGCGAGAGAGCCAGCAGCAGGTCCAGCTCGTCGCCGGCCTCGCGGATGACGCGGCGAACGGCGCCATCGGTCCACTCCGGCTCGTAGCTGTTCGGCCTCAGGTGCATGGCGACGAGCCTGGCGACGCGCTCGACGCGCTGGCGGTCGAAGCGCAGGCGCGTCAGCAGGCGCTCGGCCATCGCGGCGCCGACGACCTCGTGGCCGCGGAAGTGTACCTGGCCGTCGTCCCAGCCAATGGTCTCGGGCTTGCCGACGTCGTGTAGGAGCGCGGCCCAGCGCAGGTCCAGATCCGGCGGCACCTTCTCGACAACCTGGAGCGTGTGGTCGAAGACGTTCTTGAAGCGCCGCCCGCCCTCAGGCATGTCGCGCGTCGCCAGCACCTCGGGCAGCACCTCGCGCATCAGGCCGAGATCGGCCAGCAGCCGCAGCCCGTGGGCCGGGTGCGGCGCGACAAGCAGGCGGCTGAGCTCGTCGCCGATGCGCTCCTGGCTGATGTCGCGCAGGCGCTGGGCCTGGGCGACGACGGCCGCGCGCGTAGCCGCCTCGATGGCGAAGCCGAGCTCGGCGCTCAGGCGCACGGCGCGCAGCATGCGCAGCGGGTCCTCGTCGAAGCGCTCCTCCGGCCGGCCGACCGCGCGGATACGCCGCCCTGCGAGATCGCGCCGCCCGCCGAAGGGGTCGATCAGCGCGCCGGTGGCGAGATCGCGGGCAATGGCATTGATCGTGAAATCGCGCCGGCCGAGATCGCCGACCAAGCTGCTGCCGAACTCGACGGCCGGCTTGCGCGAGCGTGGCGTGTACGTCTCGGAGCGGAAGGTCGTGATCTCGACCTTGCGCTCGCCGAACAGCGCGCCGATGGTGCCGAACCTCTCACCGACGGCGAAGACGGCATCGGCGCCGGCCTCAGCGACCAGGTGCTTGGTCTCGTCGGGACGCGCGTCCGTGGCCAGGTCGATGTCCTGGTGCGGCCGGCCCAGCAGCTCGTCGCGCACCGACCCGCCGACGAGGTAGAGCTGGCGGCCGGCGGCGCTGAAACTCGCCGCCAGGCGCTGCAAGATGTCAGTCGTCATGCGATGCGTCCGCGACCACGCTCGGGTGCTGTCTCGCCCTGCCCGCTCGACCTCGGCGACGCGCGCACCGCCGGCACGTAGGCGCGCGGTGTCCGCGCCCCTACAGCCGTGTGCAGTCGCCTCTCTTCGCAACGACGGTCGCGGGCAGGGTGGCTACAGGCCACACATACCAAGGGGTCGCGCGCGCTGTCAAATCGCCGCGGCTCAGGAGACCTCGACGACCATCTCGATCTCCACCGGGATGCCGAACGGCAGCGCGGCCATGCCGACGGCCGAGCGCGCGTGGCGCCCGCGCTCGCCGAAGAGCTCGACCAGCAGGTCGGACGCGCCGTTGATGACTTTGGGCTGCTCGCCGAAATCGTCCGCGCAATTCACCATACCGAGGAGCTTGACGATGCGCGTCACGCGGTCGAGGTCGCCGAGCTCGGCCTTCAGCGAGGCCAGGCAGTTCAGGCAGACGGCCCGCGCCACGGCGTAGCCCTGCTCGACGGTCAGCTCGCGGCCGAGCTTGCCGCGCGTCGGCACGTCCTGGCCGCGGCTCGGCCCGTGGCCGGAGACGAAAACGAGGTTGCCGGTGCGCACGGCGCCGACGTAGTTGGCCACCGGCCGCGGCGGCGTCTCCGGCAGCCGCAATCCTAGCGCGTGCAGGCGCTCCTCGACCAGGGACATGTCACCCTCCACGGAATGGGCATCGGGTCGAACGCGGTCTCGGGTATCCTAGCAGGAACACACGCGAGCCGGACGACGGCATGTTACCTTCCCGAAGGGTCAGAGACTCTCCGTGCATGGAGAGCGCGACGACGGGCACCCGGCAGCGAACCAGTACTGCAGCTATAGCCCAAGGTGCTGCGCAAGGTGGCGCACGAAGCGATCACGCTCCTCCGGGTTGGCCAAAGTAGCTGTTAGGTTGAAGTCTGCTTTGACAAGACGATCGGCGTCCATCCCCCCACGACGAGCGCTCGCCCCACCGCAGTGGAGCTGACGCGGCCCGCTCAAGCAGGCGCATGAGGTCTCCCCATCGTCTCCTTTGCCGGTAATAGAAAGAGGCGCGCAGAAGGTAGCCTGCACGCTGCGCTTCCGCTAGAATCTCGTCGGCGGTCACGCCTTCTTTTCCCAAAGCACGACACTTTCGCGCACCGGCACTCGCCCGTATCGCCCCATCTGCTGCGAGCTATTGCCCTTATACCGTGCGACGATGACCTCAGTAACGGCAAACCCGGCCTCCTGGGCCAGGTCCGAGAGAATCAGATCGACCGGGACCATCTCACCTTCGAACCGCACGTTGTCCACGACGAGCGCTACTCCGGCACCCGGTGCAAGCACACGTGCCCACTCGTTGATCGCCCGGCGCATATCCACAAAATAGGCCACGAGCATGGCGGGAATGCGCGGGTTATTGAGCTTTTTCCCTGCGAGCGCAGCGACCACCTCATCCAACGCAGGATGGCACGGAACATCCCCGATGGCGCTCTTCACTTCTATGTGCGAGCGAAGAATGCTATGCCGTAGCGCCTTGAGCTCAGCAAAGCTGCGCACGAAGCCGAAGCACAGCTCGAGGCAATAGCTGCGAGTGTAGTCGTAGCGGTTTGCGTAGGGTGGCGAAGTAATAAGCAGGGCAGGGGATTCTGGGAACTCGACCTCGGATAGGTCTCGCGTGTCGCCGAGCACCACCTGGGGCGGCAACAGAGGCCGAATTCTGAGATGCGGCCAACGCTGCTGCGCCGCGCGCAGGTCCTCCTCCGCGGCCTGGATTTGGCAAGTGAGGAGCTCGTCCGGATCGGCCGGCCGTTTATCGAGCCGCAAACGGAGGAACTGTCCGTCATTCGACGTATAGCTAGCCGGGACGAGAATCGAGAAGAAGAGCAGCCTCAGAAGGTCACCTGCGGGGCCTTCAACCGCGTCGATGGCCGATTTCCAGCGACGTAGGCGCAGCTTGGTGGCAGGGCTGAAAGCGATGCGCATGAGAGGCACATCGTCGGCAATGGGCGCAGGCGGACTCGTGTCGACGCGCGCGCGAGCCTGCTCGAAGGCTCGCGCGACGGTCCCGGGCTCCGCCTGAAGAAAGCGCGGCAGAGTGGCAGCGACGAACTGGGCAATCGGAAGACGCTCGACGCCCAAAGCCGGCAGGCCGCGCAGCATGGCTCCGAAAAGCGTGGTGCCCATTCCGGCAAACGGGTCGAAGACCATACATCGGGAATTTGGCGCTAGGTACGTGAGCATCGCCTTCACAAAGGCCAGCGAGAATGCTTCCTTGTATCTGTAGAGTCGGAGGAAGGGGACCATCCTGTTACCGACGTAGGAGACGTCGCGCCCAAGGTTTAGGTCCTCGCGCAGGACGGACCGATACGATGCCTCAAGCCGGCCTCGAACGGAATCGCGGTCGATGCCAAGAATAGGTAGGTCCAGGAAAGACGACTGCACTATCGCCGGCATCCTCATCCCCACCATCTCTCTGGGTGCAGTAAGCGTTGGGGCGGTGACGTTCGCCCGCTTCGAGGGTGTTGGATTGACAAGATTGTAGCATCGTCACGATTATCGCGTGGTCGTCGCGCAGAAGCCACACCGCGCCCTAGCGCTCCTCGATCACCTCCGTCGCCTCGCGGCACATGCTCCAGGCCGGCAGCCAGGCGCTGTGGCGGCCGTCCCCGCCGGCAACGACGACGATGAAGCGGTCCGGCCCGGCGACGATCGGCACCGGCGTCTGCGGGTCGCTGGCGTCGATCCACGGCGGCCAGCCGTGGGACGTGTAGTAGCCGCGGCCGTCCAGCTCGCCCACCGGCATCCGTGCGTGCTCGAACAGGTACTGCTGCACGTCGCGGCGCGCGAAGCCAGCGCGCGCGATCTCGGCGGCGTGCTCGGGGCCGAGCACGACGACGACCGGAATGCGGTTGCGGAGCTGGTAGTAGGACGAGATGCCCAGCCCGCGCATGGCCCCGGCGACGGTCTGGAGAACGCCCAGGCCCGTCTCCTGGGCGTTCTCGGCGAAGGGGCAGATGCCGCGCACGGCCACGACGGTCACCGTGCTGGTCGTGGCCGGATAGCCGAGGGCGACCCGCAGCGGCTCCCACGGCGAGCGCTCCTCGTTCTCGGCGAAGCAGCAGGTGAGCTTGCCCGGCCAAGCCAGGGTCGACTTCTCCATCCCGCCCGGCTTGGCGCCACCCAGGTTGCGCATCGTGAGGCGCAGCGCGCGGCCAATGGTCGCGTTGGCCTTCACGTTGCCGCCGAGGCAGGCCGTGCCGCTGTTGATCCCCAGACGCGCGGCGACGGGCCCGCTGACGATGATGGCCGGCGCCGCGCCGCCGGTGGTGCAGGCCGTGCTGCCGACGTTGAACTGCGGCTGGAGGACGGCCTTGACCGCCGCCAGGACCACCGGGAGGTACTCCGGCCGGCAGCCGGCCATCACCGCGTTGGCGGCCACCTTCTCGACAGTCACTGTGCCGTTCAGCGGCTCCATCTTGCCAAGCACGTGGCCCGACGGATGGGGAGCATGCGCCAGCGTGGCCCGCACCAGCTCCTCGGTCGGCGGGATGACCGGCAAGCCGTCGGTCCAGCCCTGCTCTTCGAGATAGGCGTTAGCCGCCAGGAAGTCGGCCTCGACCTCCAGCCGCTGCGCGCGCAGGCGCGTGGGCGCGCTCATCGCCCACGCGCCAGTGCGGCGGCGATCTGGTCCACGGCCTGCTCGGCCATCAGCCGCACCTCGCCGCGCGTCTTGCTCGCCAGCGGGTGATCGGTGACGATGACCGGATGCTCCGGCAGGCCGAGCACCTTGGCCCGCGCCTCGGCGGCCCCGGTGAACGCCGCGGTGATGACCGTGGCCGCCGGCCGGCCGTGCTTCTCCGCCTCGATGCCATCGTGGAGACCCCACGCTGTGCACGACCCTCAATCGGCGACGGCGTGCACGACGGCCTGGCAGCCTTCCACCAGCCGGCGCATCACCTCCGGCGGCGTCGGGATGCTCGGGCTGGCCTTCTTGTAGTAGTCGAACCCGGCCACGCCGTAGCGCTCGCGCAGCAGGTCCCGGAGGTCCGCCAGAAACGCGTCGGAGTTGCGCTTCGAGTTATCGATCAGCCCGACGGTGGCCCCGGCGAGCGTCGCCAGCCGCGGGGCCGGCTGGACGCGCGCCGTGGCGTCCTCGGCCGCCGGATGGACGATGGTCATCGTGCGGACGTCAACTGCCATGCTGTCCTCCTGCGAAAATAGCTACCCGCAGCGCTGGCCTGGCCCCGCCCCACCCAAAAAGCGAGCTCCCAGAGGTCGCCGAAGGCGACCTCTGGACTCCCCGCCCGCCCTGCTCCCCCTCTCCGAGTCGGAGGGGGGAAGGGGGAGAGGTCGCTCCGCCCGCGGCGCCGCGGCGCAGCCCTTTTCCAGTCGTCGCTGGCGTCCCGCAGGGAATGACCACCGTCCCGGCCCGTGCAGCGCCGCTCCCCCGACTCACGCGCCGCCGTCGGCGCGCGCGGCGCCGCGTGCGCCGAAGCCGGCCAGCAAGCTGGTGAACTCGAGCGGGAAGATCAGCTTCGTCGCCGGGCTGGCCCCCAGCGCCTTCAGCGTCTCGAAGTATTGCAACTGGAGCGTGCGCGCGTCTATCTCCTTCGCCACCTGGTGGATGGTGCCCAGCGCCAGGCTGAAGCCCTCGGCGCGCAGGATGGCCGCCTGGCGCTCGCCTTCGGCGCGTAGGATGGCCGCCTGCTTCTCGCCCTCGGCGACGGCGATGGCCGCCTGGCGGGCGCCCTCGGCCTCGGTGACCGTCGCGCGACGGTTGCGCTCGGCCGACATCTGCCGGTTCATGGCCTCCTGCACCTCGCGCGGCGGCTCGATCTCGCGGATCTCGACCGAGGTGACCTTGACGCCCCAGCGCCCAGTGACCTCGTCGAGCTTCGTCTGGAGGATCTGGTTGATCTCGTCCCGCCGCGAGAGCACGTCGTCCAGCGTGATATCGCCGATGACGGCGCGCAGCGTGGTCATGGCCACGCCCTGCGAGGCGCGGGCGAAGTCGGCGACGCGGACGACGCTCTGGACCGGATCGAAGACGCGCGAGTAGACGAGGAAGTCGATGTCGATGGGCGCATTGTCCTTGGTGATGCAGGTCTGCTGGGGCACCTCCAGGACCTGCTCGCGCAGGTCGGCGGCGACGGCGCGGTCGATGATCGGCCAGAGCCACACGATGCCCGGCCCCTTCTGGCCGATGCAGTGCCCGATGCGAAAGACGACCAGCCGGTCGTACTCCTGCACGACCTTGATGGCGTTGAGCGCCAGCAGCGCGAAGAGCACGACGAAGATACCGACGACGACGAGCCCGCCTTCCATCGCCCCTCCCTTTCCTCGCCCGTGCCGGCCGATGTGCCGCCCGTGCTCTTATCATAGCGGCTAGGGCAACCCCTCTCGTTGCCGCATCGCCGGAGCTGGAACGCCGGCCGTGGCTCTGAACGCACCGCCGGCCCGGGGTGCCCGCCGCACCTTGCCTTCGTCGGGCGCAGGACGCATGCTGGATCGCAGCGACACACATCGCCCGAGGAGCCTGTGTCCGACGCCCGCCGCGTCTACGCCGTGCTCGGCGTGCCGCCCGAGATCCAGGCCTACGCCATGGCGCGCTACAGCCGCTCGGCGCGCTCGCTGCGCGAGAGCATCCGCGAGCTGTCGGGCCAGCAGGCCGCCGAGTTCCTGAACACGTTCTACTTCCAGTACGGCCACCGCTCCATCGCCGACCTGGCCCACCTCGCCGTCGCCATCGAGAACGTCTCGCTGCTCGCCGCGCTGCGCGTCACCGACGAGCCGCTCTGGGACGGCCAGGAGCGCTCGACACGCTACCAGGACTTCGAGAAGTCGGGCTACTATCGCCCGCCGGAGCTGCGCGCCGCCGAGGCCACGCAGTACGAGCAGACCATTGCCATGCTGATGGCCACTTACCGCGCACTGAGCGACGCGCTGGCCGCCGCGCTGCTGGACGCCTTCCCCACGCCCGAGGGCCAGAGCCCGCGTGCCCACGAGCGCACGCTGCGCGCCCGCGCCTTCGACGTGGCGCGCGGGCTGCTGCCCCTGGCCACGCACACCAGCCTGGGGCAGGTAGTCAGCGCGCGCGTGCTCGAGCGGCAGATCGCCCGGCTGCTGGCTGACCCGCTGCCCGAGGTGCGGGCCATCGGCGAGGACCTGCAGCAGGCCGGCGCGGCCCCGGCGTACGACCTTAGCGCCGAGCGCATCGCCGCGCTGCTCGACCGCTTGCCGCCCGACACGCCCGACGACGCGCGCGCGGAGCTCTCAGAGCTGGCCGAGCCGCGGCCACCGGCGCCCACGCTCGCCCGCCACACCCAGCCCGACGCTTACGCGCAGCGCACGTACGCGGAGCTGGCCGCCTGGTCGGCAACGTATCTGGAGTTGCCGCCACCGGACCTCAGCACGCCCGTGGACCTCATCACGCCGCGCGACGCCAGCGAGGAGACCCTGGCAACTCTCTGCTACCGCGTCGCCGGCGGCCACTCCTTCCGCCAGGTGCTGGAGGCCGTCCGCGCGCTCCGGCCCGCGCAGCAGCGCGACCTGCTAGGGCTCGCGAGCGCGCACCGCGGGCCGCACGACGAGCTGCTGCGCGAGCACCGCGCCGGCTATGCCTTCGTGTTCGATCTGCTGGTCGACGTCGGCGCCTACCGCGACCTGCACCGCCACCGCCGCTGCGTGCATGTCGCCCAGGCCATCGGCCCCGACCTGGGCTGGGACGCGGCCGAGCACGCTTTCCGTCTCGGGCTCGGCCCGGCCGCCGAGGGGGCGCTGGCCGCCAGTCTCGGTGCGCGCTACGAGCAGGCCCTGCGCGACGCCGCGGCCGCGGCCAACGCACTGCCGCCCGGCATCGGCGTCTACGTGCTGCCGCTAGCCAGCCGCGTGCGCGCGCTGATGAAGATGGATGCCGCCGAGGCGGCCTATATCGTCGAACTGCGGACCGGCCCGGGCGGCCACTTCGCTTACCGCCTTGCGGCCTGGCGCATGTACGAGGCGCTGCGCGCGCAGTACCCCGAGCTCGCCCGCAGCGTCCGCGCCACCGACCCACGGGTCGTCGTCGACCTGCTGCGGCGCTGAGCGCGACGGCGTCGCGGTGCGGCCGCTCCCACCGTCCCTCTCACATGAACATGGCCCTAGCCAGAGGCCCCACCACACCCTAAAGGGGATCCCGAAGGGGGCGTTGGCCTCTGCCGGTGTTTGGGGTGTCCCCACCATATGGGGGTGGGGCGAGCGCCGGCAATGGTCACTCAGCAAGCGATCGGTCCTAGCGCGCGAGGCGACTTCCATCTCGGTCGCGGTCGCGCCCATCGCCGCCGCGTCGCCGGCGCGCGGAGGACACACCCAGCAGGCGTCGCAGGCGGGCCAGCGCCCGACGGTAGTAGTCGTGGGCCGACGCCGCCGGGATGCCGTAGCGCTCGGCCATCTGCTCGAAGGTCAGGTCCTGCCAGAAACGCCAGCGCAGCACGGCCCGCTGCACTGCCGAGAGCTGCACCAGCAGGGCGCTGCAATCGGCCCGCTCGGCGGCCATCCCCGCGAGGTCGGCCTGGCTGGACGCCGCCGGCGGCGCCGCCGCGGCCCCCGACCGCTGGCGGGCATAGCGGCCGAGGCTCCAGCGCGCCGCGCGCGCGTACCAGCCGGCGAAGTCGGCCTCGCCGGGCCACGACCGCAGGGTCTCCAGCAGCACCACGAAGGCCTGCTGCTCCAAGTCGGCGCGCTCCAGGCCGCCGGGCGGGTCCGCTTGGCACGCGCGCCCGTGCCAGACGCGGGCGGCGTGGCGCTGCGCCAGCGCACCGTGCAGGAGCAGCAGGGCCGCGCCGTCGCCGGCCCGCGCCCGCCGTGCCAGCGCGGTGATCAGCCGCCAGGCGGCCGGCCCGCCGCCGAACGGGTCGCGCCGGCCGCCCTCGTCGCCGGACGCTGCGGCGGGCGTGGCGCCCGCCGCAGCGCTGGCGTCGGACCGTGCCGCGCCCTGGCCACGCGCGTCGCCGTTCGCGGCGGCCCGCGGCAGCCTCGTCACCGCCGCACCGCAAGGTCGACCAGTACGGCGAGGAAGGTCGCCGCGATGCCGAAGAGCAGGGCGTTGACACGGTTGCGCAGCTCGCTCAGCTCGCGGCGCAGGTCCTCGACCTGCTGGCGCGTGACGGCCTCGAACGTCGAGCGCGGCGCGAGGCTTAGCGCCGCGTCCGTCGGCTGCCGCGCGCGGCGCCAGTGGCGCAGGACCTCGCCGAGGTTCGGACGCTCCACACCACCACCTCCAGAAGTCGTCAGCCGTTAGCGGTCAGCCGTCAGCCCGGCGCCGGCCGATCTGCAAGCCCTCGCTTACGGCTGATGGCCGATCTCTGAGCGCTCGATCAGAGGGTCATCCCCAGCTCGTTGCCGATCTCGGTCAGCGCACGCGCCAGCGCCTCCTCCAGACCCTTCGCCGCGCGGCCCTCCAGTCCGTACTGCACCTTAAGCGCGCGGCCGAGGGCGTCCACCATGCGCACGATCTCCTTCGTGTCGCCGTTCTGGTCCCACTCGTCGCGGAGGCGCGTGCGCAGGGCGGCGATCTCCTCCTTGAGCGTCATCTCGACCTCGGCGGCTCGGCCGCTCGGCCACGGCGCGCGTCGCCGTGCGCGGCGCTCTGGCGGCTCGCCCTCGGCCGCGCGTCCCTTCCCGCGCCGCGGGCTGCGCGGCGCGCCGTCCGCCGCCCGGTCGCCCGTCCGGCGCTTCGCCGGCGCGTCGGCGCGCGGCGCGGTCCGCTCGGCGTGAGCGGGCAGGTCGTCATCGCGAGCGCGCGAACGCTTCGTCGCAGCCATCCACCACCACCTCTCCAGAAACTAGTACATATGTTCTATCATATGGGCCGCGCGTTTGTCCAGAGGGTAGAAGTACCACGCTGGCGAGCGGATAGCCAGAGAGCGGCATCGCTTGGCAAACGCGGCCGAGAGTGGGCAGAGGGGTCGCGCCGGCAGCATAGACTGGATGGCCGGGGGTGTGCGGGTAGTGCGGTGCCTCGCGGGTCAGACGTCGAGAGGCACGCACGGGCGGGCGAAGCCCAGCTTGTCGATGATGGGCAGGGCCACCCTGAGCTCACCGAGCAGCTCGCGATAGCGCGCAGCCTGCTCCGGCGTCATCTGGCCGGCGCCGGGTCGAACCCCGCCTGCGCCACATGCGCCAGCACCTCCTGCAGCTCCGCGCGCGAGAGACGCCGCGCCCCCGTAGCCGCCTCTCGGATGAGCCGGGCCTTCTCCATCAAGCTGCCTCCGGGAGCGGACAGGGTGCCAGCCGCGAGTACGCATCAGGGCGCTCCGCTCCACGGATGCCGCGCTGGCCCGGCGCGCTGAGCCTCATCCTCCCGCGGTGCTCAGCTCTCCGGCGCGCTCGCGCGGCACGGACAGGCGGCCGGCATGGGCTCAGCCCGTGCGCACCAGCGGGCGCACGTCCTCGGCCAGCATGGCGATCTGGTCGAGCAGCTCGTCCGGCGGGGCGATGGGCATGAAGACCAGCTCGTCGACCCCCGCGGCGACGAAGCGCCGCAGCGCCTCCGCGCACGCCTCCGGGCTGCCGACGGCGCAATACTTATCTACCAGCTTGTCGAACGGCTGGTTGTAGCGCCGCGAGAGGTTGGTGATGGCCAGGTCGCGCGCCTGCTCGTGGTCGCGGCCGACGTACCAGAAGATCAGGTGCGCCAGGCGCAGCCGCCCCGGATCGCGCCTCGCGGCCATAGCAGCGGCACGCATCTTCTCGACCGACTCGGCGTAGCGCTCCGACGTGACCATATAGGCCATCCAGCCGTCGGCCAAGCGGCCGGCGCGGACGAGCGCGGCATCCGAGCGGCCGCCGACGAGGATCGGCGGCCCGCCCGGCTGGGCCGGCTTGGGCTGCATGTTCACGTCGGCGAACTGGCAGTAGCGCCCGCTGAAGCTCGCCGCGTCGCTCGTCCAGAGCGCGCGCAGCGCCTGGATGTACTCGTCGGCCCGCCGGCCGCGGTCGCCGAGCGGCACGCCGGCGACCTCCCACTCCTTCTTCATCTCGCCGCCAACGCCGACGCCCAGCACGAAGCGCCCGCCGCACAGGAAGTCGAGCGTCGAGACGGCCTTGGCCGTCTCCGCGACGTTGTGCAGGGGCAGGATCAGCACGCTCGTGCCCAGCGTGACGCGCGTCGTCCGCGCGGCGAAGGCCCCGAGCAGCGTCAGCGCGTGCAGGAATGGCGTCTGCGTGACGAAGTGGTCGCCACTCCAGAGGCCATCGTAGCCCAATGCCTCGACCCGCTCGGCCAGCCCGTACAGGTACTCGCCCGACGGCGGCACCGCCAGGGGCCACGAGCCGACGGAGATGCCGAACCGGACCATGCCATCCTCCCATGACGCGCGCCCGCATCGTAGCATATGCGCTGCGGCGCGCGGGAGGACCGATGCCGGCGTGCAGTACTGTAGCGTCAACGTCGGCGAGGACGCCAAGACCCTGCGGCTGCTGGCCCAAGAGGTGGTGCCGGCGATGGTCCAGGGGTAGAGCAGACCTCGCAGAGCGTGAGCAGCCGAGCGAGCGTCGAGACGTAGGGCGGGGGCTTGTCCCCCGCCGAAGGAGAGCGGTCGGGGACCAGCCCCGACCCTGCTTGCCCTCGCCCGATCGCATGCTCGACGCCGGCGAAAAGCGCTCCCAGAGGCCGGCGCGGGCCGGCGACCGCTCACGCCGCAGCTCAGCCGGCGAGGCTCTTCAGCAGCCGCGCCCGCAGCCCGAGGAGCGTCAGCCCGACCACCTCGCCTTGCGCCTCGTCGTAGCGCACGACGACGCCGTCGCCGATGTCCAGGCCCACCGCCGGGCGCGGCTCGCCGATCGAGAGGTAAAGGACATCGGCATCCTCGTCGTAGTCCCAGGTGATGTTGGTGGGCCTTTCGAGGATTCTCACCGCGTCCATACCACTCGCCTCCTCGCTGATGGGCGACGAGCCAGAGCTGTAGTGCGGGTCCGATCACAACTCGATCTCAAGCGCCGCTTCGCTACTCCACCGCGCCGGCGACGCGCAGCGCGGCCACTCGCTCCGGCGTGTAGCCGAGCTCGGCCAGGATGGCCCCGGTCTGCTCGCCCGGCTTGGGGGCGACGCGGCGCACCTGGCCGGGCGTGTCGCTCAGCCGCGGCACGACACCGACCTGCGTCACCGTCCCGCCGTCGGGCGCGGGCAGGCTGACGAACATACCGCGCGCCTGGTGCTGCGGATCCGAGGGCAGCTCGTCCAGCGCCAGCACGCGGCCGACGCACACGTCGGCGTCGTACAGTAGCTCGAACCACTCATCGCGCGGGCGCGTGCGGAAGATCTCGCGCAGCGCGGCGAAGATCTCGTCTTTGCGCGCGCCCTCGGCGTCCTGGTCGGGGATGAAATCCTCGCGGCCGACGATGCGGCAGAGGTTGGCCCAGAAATAGGGCTCGTTGCAGCCGATGCTCACGTGCTTGCCGTCGGCGCACTCGTAGACGTTGTAGTAGGGCTCGCCGCCGCTGAGCCGCGACTGGCCGCGCGGTGGGACGGAGCCCTGCACTTGCAGGTACGAGAACTGATTGGCGATCAGCCCCAGCACGCCCTCGGTCAGCGCGGCGTCGACCATCTGCCCGCGGCCGCTCCCCTGGCGGGCGACGAGGGCCAGCAGGATGCCGAAGGCGGCCATCAGCGCGCCGCCAGCGAAGTCCGCGAACTGGAAGCCGGGGATCGCCGGCGGCCGGTCGGCCGGCCCGTTGAGGCCGAGCGCGCCGGCCTGGCTGATGTAGTTGACGTCATGGCCGACGAGGTTGACGTAGGGGCCGTCCTGGCCGTACCCGGTCAGCGCGCAGTAGACCAGCCGCGGGTTGCGCTCGGCGAGCACCTTCGGTCCGATGCCCAGCCGGTCCATCACACCCGGGCGGAAGCCCTCGACCAGCACGTCCGCGCGCTCCGCCAGGCGGAGGAAGATCGCTTTGCCGTCGGGATCCTTCAGGTTGACGCAGATGCTGTCCTTGTTGCGGTTCGGCGCGTAGGCCGGATGGGCGCGCTCGCTCAGCGCCCGCAGGCGGTGGAAGGCCGCGCGCTCGTCGCCCGGCCGCAGCGCCTCCTCGATGCGCACGACGCGCGCACCGAAGTCGCCCAAAAGCATCGTGCAGTAGGCCCCAGGGCCGTAGCGCGTCAAATCCAGGACGAGGATGTTTTCCAGCGGCAGGGGCATACAGCTTCTCCTCGCGGTCACTCCGTGGCGGTCACTCCGTGGCGGTCGCTCCGTGGCGGTCGCTCCGAAGTGCCGACCGTGACGCACCGCCGGAGCGCGGTGGCCGCGGCCCTATCGTGCCTCGCTCGCCGCACGTCCCGCAGTCGCGCCCGACTCAGGTCCCGGCCGCCAGCGCCTCGACGACAATGCCGCGCGCGCGCACCAGCGCATCGTAGGCCCGCAGGTAGTCCGCGTCGCGCGGGCGCGCCGTGCCGTAGACCGCGCGGACGATCCCGGCGTGCATGAGCTGCTTTAGGCACTCCATACACGGCTTGTGCGTGCCATAGCAGGTGGCTCCGGCAACCGAGATGCCGTTGCGCGCGGCGGCCAGCACGGCAGCGGTCTCGGCGTGGACGCAGGTGCAGAGCTGGCTCAGCGCCTGGCCCGCGGCGCACGCCGGGCAGCCGCCTTCCGCGCACGGCGCGACGCCGTGGGGCGTGCCCAGGTGGCCGACTGACAGCACCGCGTCGTCCCGCACGAGCACGGCGCCGACCTTCAGGAACGTGCAGTCGCCGCCCGTGGCGACACTCCGGGCGAGCTCGATGAGGTGCGTGTCGCGTGTGCCCTGGTCGGCGGCCATCGCCTCCTCCTTGCGCCGCTCCGCCCTGAATATGGAGCTATGGGGTGCCCCATCCCGCCCCAGGCTTGGACCGCAGAGGGGACGGTAGTCCCCTCTGCACTCCCCTCCTCCTCCCGCACGCTCAGCCGGCCGGCATGGGCCGCAGGTGCGGCCGCACCTGCTCGGCCAGCAGGCGGATGGCCCGCAGAACATACTCCTGAGGCATACCCGGGTACTGGACGCGGAAGATCAGGTGGTTCACCCCGGGCATAGCCTCCAGGTAGCGCTGCAAGTCCTCGCGCACCGCCACCGGGTCACCGATGACGAAGCGGTCGCGCAGCAGCTCGCCGAACTCGGCGGCCCAAGCGTCGTCGCGCGGCAGGGCGCGCTGCTGGCCCCAGTGGCGGTAGGCATCGTACTTCGTCGTGATATACGGGGCCACCTCGGCGAACGCCTGCGCATGCTGCGGCGCGATGTACAGCTCGCGCATCAGCGGCAGGTCGTCGGGGAACGGCTTGCCGCACGCCGCCAGCTCCGCGCCGTAGATGCCGAGCTGGCGGCTGATGGCCGGCAGGTGGCCGTGCGGATTGATCACCCAGGCGTCGGAGACGCGCGCCGCGCGGCGGACCGCCGGGTCGTTGTTCGCCGCCAGCCACACCGGCGGCCGCGGCTTCTGCAGCGGCCGGAGCGTCAGGCTCGCGCCGTCGAGCCGGCAGTGCGCGCCGTGGTAGGTGACGCGCTCCTCGGTCCAGAGCCGCGTGATGATGTCCAGGTTCTCCTCGAAGCGCCGCACGTGCTCGCCCGGCGGCACGCCGAAGGCGTCGTACTCAACCTGGCGGTAGCCGAGCCCAGCGCCGAAGATGAAACGCCCGCCGGTGATGACGTCGAGTGTGGCCGCCATCTCGGCCACCTCCACCGGCGGCAGCAGCGCCGTGAGCAAGATCGTCATCCCCAACCGCATTTCGCCGGACTCGGCGGCGA
>JACQUS010000511.1 GCA_016210125.1 Chloroflexota bacterium
AAGACTCGACTCTGGCGAGCCGGCGGCGGTCAGGCCGGGGTGCCGGGCTGGCGCGGCGGTGGGCTCTGCGCTGTGGCATAGCGCCGGACGAGCATCTGGCGGGTGGCCTGGTCCAGGCGCTGGAGCTCGGCCTGGAGCTGCGGGTCGACGCTGGGCGAGCGCGAGCTGAGCACCTGGTGGACCTTGGCCGTCATCTGCGCGCGCTGCGCGGCGAGCGCACGGAACTGGGTCATGTCGCCTTGCTGGAGCGCTTCCTGCTGCGCTTTGGCGATCTGGAGGAGCTGATGGCCGAAGTCGGGCGCCTCGGTCGGCGCGCCGGGCTGCGGCGCGGGAGTGGCTGCCCCAGCCAGGCGGGGTCCGGGCCGCGTCTGCACCCCGCGCAGGAGCTGGCTCACGCGGTCGGCAAGCACGGGCCGCACCCCCGTAACGCCCGCTCGTTGCAGCGGCGAGGTGGTCTCACCTAGATCATCGGCAGATGGGTCGGCGACGAAAAGACGCCGCTCCGTCCATCGCCGCAAGCGTAGCGCGTTCGGCGCCCCACGTCAAGACAATCGCCGCGCTCAGTCGAAGGTGCCGCCCGCCGGGCGAACCTCGGCGTCGGGCAGGCGATCTCAGCAGACGTCGTGCGGGGCGCGGAGCGACGGCTGGAGAGCCTGGCGCTGCACCTCGTCGATGATGCGTTGGACGTCGTTGACCTGGTAGGGCTTGCGCAAGAGGAAATCGGCGCCGCGGCGCTCGAGCTCCTCGGCCGAGTAGGCCTCGTTCCACCCGGTGACGATGGCGATCGGCACCGTCGGGTCGTGTGCCTTGGCGAGCCGCGCGAACTCCCACCCGCTCAAGTCCGGCATGTTGATGTCCGTGCAGATAAGGTCGAAGCGCTGGTCGCCGAGCGCCGCGAGCGCATTCGACGCCCGCGTGAACACGGCGACGTCGTGCTGCTGGTTATCCAGCTCGAGAATCCACTGCAGGACCGCCGCCACCGGTGGCTGGTCGTCGAGGACCAGCACGCGCAGTGCCCGGCGCGGGCGCGATCCGGCGATGGCGGGGCGCTCGACGCGCTCCGGCGGTGGCGCGGCGGCCGGCGCCGCGGCCAGCTCCTCCGCCGAGGGCACCGGGAACGTGAGCGTGAACGTCGTGCCCTCGCCCGGCGTGCTATCCAACTGGATGTCGCCGCGATGGCGCTTGACGATGCCGTAGACCACGCTGAGGCCCAGGCCGCTACCACGCCCACGCTTGGTGCTAAAGAAGGGATCGAACACCCGCTGCATCACCTCGGGCGGCATGCCGACGCCCGTGTCGGTTAAGCGCACGGCGACGTCGGTCCCGACGCGCTCGACGGCGATGGTCAGCCGGCCCCCTTCCGGCATGGCGTCGAGGGCATTGGTCACCAGGTTGGTCAACGCCTCGCGCAGCTCCGCCGCGTGGCCGTGAATCTGCGGGACGTCGGCGCCCTCGACGACGATGTCGACGCAGACGTTGCGCTGCTGGGCCTGTGTGTGCCAGCGCGGCCGGGTGAACTCGACGACTTCGCGCACGACCTCGAGCAAGTTGACGGCCTGTGTCACCGCCTCGTCGCTCTGCCGCGCGAAGGCCTGAATGCGCTTGACGGTCTCCGCGCCGTCGAGCAGCGCGCGGCGCGCCGCCTGGAGCATGTCGCGGGTGGGCGTCTCCTGGCTGGTCGCCAGCACAAGCTCGATGGGGCCGAGCGCAGCGGTGAGCATGTTGTTCATGTCATGGGCCACCCCGGCGGCCATCTCGCCCAGCGTGCGCAGGTGGTCGCTCTGGAGCATGTGCGCCTCGGCGGCCTTGCGCTCGCTGATGTCGCGGGAGAGACCCACCACGACCTTCTGCCCGGCCACCTCCACCGGGCGCACGCGCACCTCCGCCGGGAAGATGCGCCCGCTCTTGGTGATGTAGGCGCTCTCGAACTCCTTGACCCGGCCGGCCAGGATGTCGTCGATGAGCGCCCGGAGCACCGGCTGGTCTTCGCGGCGCGATGGCGAGGGCACGATGTCTGGGATGGTGCGGTGGAGCAGCTCGTACTTCGTGTAGCCGAGCATGCGGTAGGCCGTGCGATTGGCGTCGATGATGCGGCCGTCGGGCGCCACGATGAACACCATGTCGTTCGGCGCCGCCTCGACGAGGGACAGCCACGGCTCGTCGAGATCCTGCGTGCGCAGAAGCTCCTGCTGTGCGTAGTCGTTCAGCCGCGCGTTCTCGATGACCGACGCGCAGTAGGTGGCCAGGAGCGTCAGTGTGGTGACCGCCTCGGCGCTGGGGCGCGCGTCGGCTGTGACGTAGATGGCGCCGAGCGCGCCGAGGGTCCGCTCGCCGAGGCGGCAGGGCACGGCCACGGCGGCGTGCGGCAGGGCGCCGTCGGGCTCGTGGAGGACCGTAGCACCCTGCTCGTAGGCGCGCTGGACAAACGACTCCTCGGGCAACAGCGTGGCGGCTGTCTCATCCATCCTGCCGACGCGATAGCGCGTCACGGACTGGATGTGGCCGGCGATGTCGAAGAACGCCAGCAGGCTGCAGTCCGCACTCAGCAGCCGAGCTGCCTCGCGTACTGCGGCTTGCTCGACCGCCGGCGCCGTCCGCTCGCTGGCGATGAGCATCAGCGCGCGCTGAAGCTGCGTCCCAAGGTCGCCTGTCGGACTCACACGACCCTCGGCTGCTCGAACCTCGGTCAGGACGATCGCACCAAGCTCGCGCCCATCATAGCAGGTCGTGCGCGCGGGCGGTACGGCCATCGTGGCGCGCCGGGGCGCGGGTCGCAGGATCGTAACAGGTGTTGCGATCCTGTGACCCGGCGCTGTTGTTGCCGCGCAGTCTATGCTAGATGCTAAAGGGCGCCCGGCACGCCCGCGCGCCGCCACCTGAGGCGGGAGGCGTACTATGTGGCTGAAGAGTGCCGAGGCGCGCTCCGTAGCGGCACGCCCGCGCGCCGCCACCTGAGGGGAGAGGTCCGTGGTGGATCACGAAGCCGAGATCAGGCGCATCCGCGACGAGCTGGACGACCTGCAGCGCCGGTCCGCCGACGAGATGCGCGCGCAGCAAGACCGACGGCTGGCGTCGCTCGTCCGTTTCCACCTCGCGCGATCGCTCAATCCGGCTTACCGCGAGTTCCTACGGGCGCACGGCGTCGAGCACGAGGACGACCTGCCGCAGTCCGTGGCAGAGCTGGCGCGGCTACCGATCACCTCGCGCGCGTTTCTCCAGGAGTCGAACTACGCCGCGCGGCCCTGCGTCCCGCCGGAAGAGGTGCAGAAAGTCATCGAGACGAGCGGCACGTCGGGCAACCCACTGCGCTTGCCCTACACCTACGAGATGACGCGGCGCTCGTATCAGGACCTGCTCGCCCGCGCCTTCATCATTGGCGGCGTCGACCCGCTCGTGCCCAGCTACTGGGTCGTGCACTGGGAGCCGGGTGGCAAGGACGACTGGTCGAGCCACCTGGGAGCACGGTCGTTCGAGGCCCTCGCCGGCGAGGGCCGGGCCCTCGTCGCCTCGACGCGCACAGCGGCGGCCGAGCACTGGCAGTGCCTGGCCGCGCACCGGCCGCGGTGGGCCGTCTCCGCGCCGGTGTTCTTCATGGCCTTCGCGGCCTACTGCGAGCACGAGGGCCTCGATCTGGCCTCCTGCTCGCTCCAGCGCCTCATGCTCGGCGGCGCCACCTGCTTGCCCGAGGATCGCGCGATGATCCGGCGGGCCTACGGCGCGGAGCACGTGCACATGTTCTACCCCTCCACCGAGGCGCTGGTCATGGGCAGCGAGCTCCCCGACAGCAGCGGCTACGTGTGCTTCGAGGACGAGGTGCTGGTGGACGTTGTGGACGCCCATGGCCTACCGGTGAAGATCGGCGAGCGCGGGCGGGTGCTGCTCACCTACCTGTGCTGCCGCGGCTTCCCCGTCATTCGGTACGCCATTGGGGACGCGGCGACATATCTCGGCGCGGCGCCCGGATTCCCGGGATTCAAGCTCATCGCCGACATCAATCGGATCGACGCCGGAGAGATCGGCGAGGCGCGCCTGCCCTTCTCGGAGATCGAGCTCATGCCACGCCAGTTCCTCGGCCGTGGCGTGCCGGTGCGCGCCTTCCAGATCGCCCGCCGCCGGCTCGGCGTCAAAGACGTGCCTGTCTTCCGCATCGAGACAGCGGTAGCGGATCGCGCGACGATCGAGCGCATCGCGCTGGACGTGTTCACGCAGAACCCGCAGATGAAAGACATGCTCGACAGCGGCATGATCCACGCGCCGGCGGTGGAGCTTTACCCGCCCGGCGGCCTGACGCGTGGGCGTTTCAAGGTGCCGCTGTACGTGGACGAGCGGCAGCAGCAGTACGAGCAGTGAGATCACTCGGCCAGGAGGGGCCGGGGCGCGTCTCGCCGTGCCCCGGCTGGGCTGGCCGCGCGCGCTGCGCTACTTCATCTCCGGCGGGATCTGCTCCTTCTTGACCTGCTTGCCGATCTCGCGGAAGTACTTGACTGCGCCGGCGTGCAGCGGCGTCATCACGTAGTCGACGGTGAGCTGGGCGAAGTCGATGCCCTTGACCGCGGGATAGGCCGTGGCTTGGATCTGCTCGCCCTTACCGGCGATGTTGTCCTCGATGCTCACCTTGGTCAGCTTGTAGCCCAGCTCCTCCGGGATGTCCTTGTTGATGGCCACCCCGACGACGAGCGCGAGCGAGCGTACCTTGCGATCCGGATAGCCCGGCGCGAGCTGGTCCTTGTCGACGTCCATGAAGGTGTAGTACGGGTACTTCTCGAGGACCTTCTTCTCCTGCTCCGGCGTGAAGCTCAGCTCACGCAAGGGCAGGGTCACGTTGACCTCCTGCACCGCGGAGTCGATGGCTTTCGCCCCGGAGTGCAGCTTGACGAAGCCGACGATGCGCCGGTCCTTGATCGCCTGAACCATATCCTGAATGCTCGCGGCGTAGTATCTCGGCTTCACGCCGAGGACGGCCATCACGTTCTGCGTCTGCTTCTCGGTGGCGGAGCCCTTCATGCCGGCGGTAAAGTCCTTGCCCTCCACCTCCTCGATCTTGCTGATGTTCGTGTCCCTGCGTACCACCCAGCCCTGGGGCGCGACGCTGTGGATGTAGAGGAAGCGCTGGACCTGCGAGGCCTTGTCCTTGTACTCCTCCATCCCCTGCCAGGCGCGGTAGGTCAAGTCGGGGC
>JACQUS010000512.1 GCA_016210125.1 Chloroflexota bacterium
TCGATCGCGGCGATGATCCTCACCACCGAAGCCCTCATCACCGAGCTCCCGGAGAAGAAGCCGCCCATGCCGCCCGGCCCGCCGCACGGCGGAATGGACGAGTTCTAAACCTCTGGTTCATCTCCCGTGTTGGGGCGCGGTCGCCGCGCCCCAACACACTTCTGCGCGCAGCGCATTCGGAGCCGACGCAATTTCGCTGCGCGCGGGGTGGGGCTGCCCCCCGCCGCGGTCATTCTGCGACGGGCAGGGCCGCATGCGCGTGCCATTTGGTGGCCTGCGCCGCGCGGGCGCCAGAAGCGTGGCCCTTCAGGGCGACGCTGTGCGCAGACGCTCCCACCACTCGGGCACGCGCACGCCCTCGGTAGGGCCGAAGTCGGCGGCCCACGGCTTCACGTCGAGGACGGGTGTGCCGTCGAGCGCGTCCAGCCCGCGCACGACCAGCGTCGTCCCCTCACGGCCCAGGAGGGCCACCACCGTCGCGCCGATGGGATTCGGCCGCTGCTGCGTCCGCGTGGCGAGGACGCCGACCTCCGGCAGGTCGCGGCGGTCGCGCGGATAGACGCGCAGCCGCCAGCGCTGGCCACGCGTCACGCGATCGAGCCAGAAGAGCACCAGCAGGTGCGAGAAGCCCTCCACGCCGTCCAGCGCTGCGGCCAGCTCGGGCTGCAAAACGAGCCGTGAGACGACCTCGGCCCAGCCCTCGTGCCGCGGGCCGCGCTCGCCGTTGGCGACGAACCCGATGGGCCGCAGGACGACGCGACGCTCAGTCGCCAGCGCCCACCACCACGGCGCCGTCGGCCGCCAGGCGCGTGACCTCGTCGTCGCTGTAGCCCAGCCCGCGCAGCACGTCCCGCGTGTGCTGGCCGAACAGCGGCGAGGCATCGTAGCGCTCGACCGAGGTGCCTTCGAAGCGCAGCGGGTTAGCCAGGCCGTCGATCACCCCGCCGCGTGGGTGGCCCTGCTGGATGACCGAGCGCTCGCGGATGGCCGGGTCGCTGAGCGCCTCGCCCACCGTGTTGACCGGCCCGGCCGGCACGCCCTCGGCGTCGAGCGCGGCCATCCAGTGCAGGCGCGTCTTGGTGCGCAGGCGCTCGGTGACCAGGCGCTCCACGGCGTCGCGGTTGGCCAGGCGCGCCTCCGGCGACGCGAAGCGCGGGTCGTCGGCCCACTCCTCGTGGCCCAGCGCGCGGCTGAGGCGGCGGAACTGATCGTCGGTCCGCGCTACCACGACGAGGTAGCCGTCGGCAGCCTCGAATGCGCCATACGGCGCGCAGAACGGAATGCGGTTGCCGACGCGCTCGTAGACACGCCCGTCGGCCAGGTAGGCCGGCCCGTAGTATCCGGAGAGGTAGAAGACCAGCGCGTCGGCCATCGACGTCTCGACGCGTTGTCCGACGCCGGTCCGCTCGCGGGCGTAGAGCGCGGCGAGCACGGCCTGGGCGAGGGACGTGCCAGCGGTGAGGTCGCCCACAGGCACGCCGCAGAGGATCGGCGGGCCATCGGACAGGCCGGTCAGACTCATCATCCCCGAGATGGCCTGGATAGTCGGGTCGTACGCCGCGCGCTCGCGATAGGGGCCGGTCGCGCCGTAGCCGCTGAGCGACGCGTATATCAGTCGCGGGTTACGCGCGCGCAGCTCCTCGTACCCTAGCCCCAGCGCGCTCATCACCGTGCTGCGGAAGTTGTTCACGACCACGTCGCTGCGGTCGGCGAGCCGCTGCGCGATCTCGCGGCCGGCGCGGTGCTTGAGATTCAAGACGATGCTGCGCTTGTTGCGGTTGATGGCCATGAAGTAGGCGCTCTCGCCGCGCACCTGCGGCTCGTCCTTGCGCAGCGGGTTGCCGGTCGGCGGCTCGACCTTGAGCACGTCGGCGCCGAGGTCGGCGAGATTCACCGTGGCGAAGAACCCGGCCAGCGTGTGAGTGAAGTCGAGCACCTTCACGCCGTCAAGCGGCCCAGACATCGTCAGCCCTCCAGGCGCAGCAGGCGCGCGGCGTTGGCGTGCAACGCCTTCTCGCGCACAGCGTCCGATCGCAGACCTGCGGCCGTCTTCTCGACAGCCGGCTTGAGCGGATACAACGGGTACGCGCTGGCAAAGAGGTACTGGTCCTGGAGGTAGCCGCACGCGGCCTCGAACAGCGCATCGGCGTAAGGCATGTCGAAGCCATAGAGGTCAGGCGAGAGGTAGACGTTGGGGCGCTTCAGCGCCAGGCCGAGGGCGGCCTCGACGTAGGGCCAGCCGGCGTGCGCGACGACGAAGCTGACGCGGCGGAAATCGCCGGCTAGGCGGTCGAGCGCGACGAGGTTGCGCAGGCAGTAGCCGATGTCCGGTCCCACGAACAGGCTGAGGGTGAACAGCACCGGTACGCCCAGCCGCTGCGCCTCCTCGTACAGACCGTACAGCGACCCGTGGTCGACGTCCACGGGCTGCGGCCCCATCCCCATGCCCGGCTCCAGGATCAGGCCGCGCAGGCCGAGCTCCTCGACGGCGCGCCGGAACTCGCGAACGGCCTCGGCGCGCTTCGACAGGTCGACGCTGGCGATGCCGACGAAGCGGCCGGGGTACAGGCGACAGAGCTCGGCGATCTCGTCGTTCGAGACGCCCGGCGCGACGGCCCGCCCGGTGACCACGCCAACCGTGACCCCGGCCTCGTCCATCTCCCTCAGCGTCAGCTCCATCGAGCGTTGCGCCGCGCCGGGCGGGAATGGCACGCCGAGGCGCGCCGGCAGCCACTGGCCGGCGCGGCCATAGGGCACGTCGAGATTCACAAAGCCGCCGTACGGCGGCCGCAGTCGAAAGTCGATGATCACAGATCTCTCCTGTTAGAAGACGGCGCCGCACGTGCGCAGGGCGACGACCTCCTCGGTCGTGCAGCCGAGCACGTCGCGCAGCACCTCGTCGGTGTGCTGGCCGAGCAGGGGCGGCGGGTCGGCCACGTCGTCGGGCACGCCGGCGACCTTGACCGGGTTGCCGGTGACCCTCCACGGGCCGACGCGCGGATGCTGCACCTCGAACACCATGTGCCGCGCCAGGACGTGGGGGTCGGTCAGCGCCTCGGCCACGTTGTTGACCGGGGCGGCCGGCACGCCGGCCTCGTGGAGGCCCGCCAGGATCTCGTCAGCCGTCCGCTGCGCGATCAGCTCGGCCAGCAGCGGCTCCAGCACGCGGCGGTTCTCGCGCCGCGCGACGATCGTCGCGTAGCGCGGGTCCTGGGGCAGGTCGGGCCGACCGAGCACCTCGCACAGCTTTTGGAAGAACGCCTCGGTTAGGCAGGCGACGACGATGGGCTTGTCCTTCGCGCGGTAGAGGCCATAGGGGACGACGGTATCGTGTCCCGTCCCCTGCGGGCCGAGGATGCGGCCATCGGCGAAGTAGTAGCCGGCGAA
>JACQUS010000521.1 GCA_016210125.1 Chloroflexota bacterium
CGTCTCAATGGCCGGCGGTTCTCCTCTCAGGTTGTGCCTTGCCGCCGATGATACGCCGGGTCGCGTTGGACAAACCACCCGCTGATTGGTAGCATACGCGCCGGAGCGAGGAGAGCGCTTCGACAGCGAATGAGGGTCTACGTGGAGATATTCGCCGGCATTTACCAGCTCAAGGTGCCCATCCCGGACAACCCACTCGGCCACCTCAACGCCTATCTCATCCGCGACGGCGACGGGGGCCACCTGATCGACTGTGGCTGGAACGCGCCCGAGGCCTGGGACGCCCTCCAGCAGCAGCTCGACCAGTTTGGCGTCGGGCTGCGTCGACTGCGCACCATCGTGATGACGCACATCCACCCCGACCACTACGGTTTGGCCGGCCGACTCAAGGAGGCATCAGGGGCACGATTGGTCGTCCATCGCCTCGAGGAGCCGTTCATCGACAGCCGCTACGTGCGCTTCGAGCGCGTGCTCGACGAGCTGGCGCCGTGGCTGCGCCAGTTCGGCGTCCCCGACGCCGAGCTGACGGCCTTCCAGCGCGCCTCGATGCCCGTGCTCTCGCGCGTCGCCGTCGCCGTGCCCGACGAGCTGCTCTTCGGCGGCGAGACGCTCACGCTCGGGCCGTACACCTTCGACGTGATCTGGACGCCGGGCCACTCGCCGGGGCACATTGTGCTCTACGAGCGCAGCGCGCAGGTGCTCATCGCCGGCGACCATATCCTGGAGACCATCACGCCCAACGTCAGCTACAACCCGCAGTCGGGCCCGAATCCGATGCGCGACTACATCGACGCCTTGCGACGCGTACGCGACTTGCCGACCAAACTGATCCTGCCGGGGCACGAGCGGCCCATGCACGACCTGCCGAAGCGCGTGGACGAGATCATCCACCACCACGAGGAGCGCAATCAGGACATCCTCAAGACCCTCGGCCGCGGCGAGCTGCTGCCCTACGAGATCGCGCGTGCGATCCCGTGGATCGGCGGCACGGTGACCTGGGAGGACCTCGGCGTCTGGCACCGCCGTCTCGCGGTGATGGAGACGCTGAGCCACCTGGAGTACATGCGCTGGGAGGGTCGCGTCAAGCGCACCAGCGTCGACGGCCTGATGCGCTACCGGCTGGCGTAGGGGTCAGCGGACACGGTCTGTCCAGGCCGGCGCCCATCGCAAGGCGCTCGGGACTACGGGGCCGCCTCCGCCGCGGCGGGCGCGGGTGCGTCCAGGGGCGCGACGTCGGGAGCGGCGCCGGGCGGCGCGTGCGCTACCGCCCCGCACGACTCGAGCAGGTAGCGCCGCAGGGCCTGCGCAGCGTGCGATAGGTGCTTGCCCTTGAGATGCACGACGTACCACTGGCGCTCGATGGGGAACCCCTGCACGTCAAGGATGACCAGCGTGTTCGTCTGAAGCTCCAGCGCGATGGCCTGCATCGACAGGATGGCGATGCCGAGGTCCGCGGCGACGCCCTGCTTGATCGCTCCGATGCTGCCCAGCTCCATGCCGACGCGCATGACGAGCCCGCGCTCGGCGAAGAGGCGCTCGGTATCGGCGCGCGTGCCGGAGCGGGGCTCGCGGATGAGGAACGTCTCGGCCTCCAGCGCCTCGCACGGGACGTTGCGCTGGTCGGCCAGCGGGTGGCGCGGCGACGCGACGACGACCAGCTCGTTGGGGGCGAAGGCCGCGACCTCTAGTCCCTGATCGTCCTCGATGAGGCCCATGACCGCGAGGTCGACCTGGTTATCCTCCAGGCGTTGCTGGACGGTGAAGCGGTTGGCCACTTCCAGAGCGACGCCGACCGCCGGGTAGAGCCGATGGAAGCCGCCGAGCAGCCGCGGCACAACGTAGATGCCCGCCGTGGTGCTGGCCGAGATCTTCACACTGCCGCGGCGCTGGCCGCGCAGCTCTTCCAGGACGAGCGTCGTCTCGTCGAGCAGGGCCAGCAGCCGCTTGGCGTACGGTAGCAGCTCGCGGCCCGCCGGCGTGAGGTAGATCTTGCGCCCGATGTGCTCGAACAGCGGCATGCCGATCGTGCGCTCGAGGGCCTTGATCTGCAGCGAGACGGCCGGCTGGCTCAGGCGCACCTCTTCGGCCGCCCGCGAGAAGCTACGCAGACGGGCCACCGACTCGAAGGCGCGTAGGTGGTGCGTGCTCAGTTCCATTAGTCATACCTATGGCTCGCATCGGCAACGATTATCGCTGCTTATGGATCCGCGTGCTAGACTGATACCAGAAGCGACCACGGCGCCCGACCACCAGGCGCCCTTGGCATTGGGAGAGTGACCATGCGCATAGCCGTTACGACGATCGGCCTGGCGGTGAACGGACACTCCCACCTCGGCGTTCCGGTAGCCCAGGTCTGCCGGGAGCCGGAGGCCCTGGAGCTGCCCGAGGGCGCGCGGGTGGCCGACCTGGTGGCCTTCGTCGGCCTGAACGCGCGCGACGTAGACATGGCCATCGTGAACGGCTACCACTTCGACGGCGATCTGCCGCTGCGCCACGGCGACTATGTCGCGCTCTGTGGCCAGGTGCACGGCTGCTGAGCCGGCTTTCCTCTACCGCATGGGCTCCTCGCGTCCCGTTTGACTAGGGGGTGGGTCTGCAACCCGCCCCCGCGTCTTTTCTCCGCGCAACGTGCCCTCAGTCCGCGCAGCCCTGCCGCGCTCCAGAATGCGAACCGTCGCCGTGACTACCGTCCCCAACCAGCCTTTCTTCGTTCGTGCCGGTGCGCGAGGGCGCATCGGGTGCTCTCATGAAACTGGCCCCTGAAACTGGCCCCTGAAACTGGCCCCTGAAACTGGCCCCAGCCGAAATCCCCCTCCCCGCACCAAGAGGGACTTCCGAAGGTCACCTCAGGCGACCTCCGGATTCCCCTCGTGCTACAGCGCCACTACGTTCGGCGCGGCGTACGCTGCGAGCGCGTTGCGCGTATCGAAGACCAGCGGCGCCGTCCGCACGACGTACCCGTAGTCCACGCTGCGGTGCGGCGTGATGACCACGGCCGCGGCGCAGCCGGCCAGCGCCTCGCCGAGCGGCACGCTCGTGGCGACCCGCCCGTCGTAGCTCACCTGCGGGACATAGGGGTCATGATAGACGACCTCGGCGCCGGCGCGATGGAGCAGCGCCAGGACGTCCACCGCCGGCGACTCGCGCACGTCGGTCGTCTCCGGCTTGTAGGCCGCGCCGAGCACGGCCACGCGCGCGCCCCGCAGCCGCCGCCCGCGCTCTGCCAGAAGGCGCTCCAGCTTGGCAACGACGAAGGCCGGCATCTCGGCGTTGACCCGCCCGGCCGCCTGGACGAGCCGCGTCTGCAGGCCCAGCGCCTCGGCCGTGGCCGCCAGGTGGAAGGGCGAGATCGGAATGCAGTGCCCGCCGATGCCCGGGCCCGGCTGGTGCGGCATGAAGGCGAAGGGCTTCGTCGCCGACGCCTGCACGACCTCCCAGACGCTCAGACCCATGCGGTCGCACAGCGTCGCCAGCTCGTTGACGAAGCTGATGTTGATGAAGCGGAAGGTGTTCTCGACCAGCTTGGCCAGCTCGGCCACCTCTGGCGACGAGACCGGCCTCACGTCGCCAACGACGGCCCGCAGCAGCTCCGCCGCCAGGTCGGTGCACGCCGGCGTGACGCCGCCGACCAGCCGCGGCGTGTTCTGGACCGTGAACTGCTGGTTGCCAGGATCGATGCGCTCGGGCGCGAAGGCGAGGAAGAAGTCGCGGCCGACGCGCAGCTCGCTCCGCTCCATGACGGGCAGCAGCCGGCCGCGCGTGACGCCACCGGCGCAGGTGCTCTGGACGACCACGAGCATGCCGCGGTGCAGTCGCCGCGCGACGTCCTCGGTCGCGGCGTCAAGCGAGCGCAGGTCGGGCTGGCGTCCGGCCAGGAGCGGCGTGGGCACGGAGATGAGCACGGCGTCGGCTGAGGCGAGCTGCTCGAAATCGCGGCTAGCCAGCAGCCGACCGCGGTCGATGAGGGCACCCAGCGCCTCGTCGCTGACGTCGGTTACCGGGCTGCGGCCGGCGTTGACTGCGGCCACGCGCTGCGGATCGATATCGAGGCCCAGCACCGCGAAGCCGGCGCCGGCGAATGCGGCCGCCATCGGCAGGCCGGCGAAGCCGAGTCCGAGCACCGCCACTCGCGCCGTCCGCTCGCGGAGCCGCGAGCGCAGGAGCTCATCCACCGCACCATCCACCGCACTATCCTCGGACATCGACCACCCCGTCGTCTTGCAGATCGCCGGGTGCGCGACGCGCAACCCATCCCGCTATGGTAGCAGCGCACAGGGGCCTGAGGCTAGCAGCCAGCAGCTCTTCTTGTCAAACGTAGCGAAGTGCCTTTTCACATCCGGCCCAGGGGTGGAACGGTGGAGCGGGGGCGGTGTGTCGTGGGTGGAGATGGGGGGAATCGAACCCCCGTCCGAATGAGTAGACATGAGACGGTGCTACAGGCTTAGTCGGTCGTTGTGTTCTCGCACGCGCCGCCCCGGCCAACAGAGTCGGCGCGCGCCAGCCGATGGGTGCTCAGCTATCCTCTATCGGCGTCGCGGTAGCCAAAGCCCGGCATTATGGCGCCTGCTCCGCTCCCACCAGGCCGAGGAGCGGGCAGACGTAGCCGCCCTTAGGCGGCTAGAGCGTAAGACTCAGTGCCAGTTACTGGCTTGCCCGTTGTTTTACGAGGCGACACGGGCACCTCGGCCTGCCTTCCCACGCCGTCTTCACCCGTCGAATCCATGCATCCCCATGGTTCACACGCGTGATACATAGGTGCTCGCCGTATGCGGTTGTTCACGTGCCACGCCGCAGCGCGCGCTCCATCTCGCGCTCGGCCTCGCGCCTGGCGATGGCCTCACGGCGATCGTAGACCTTGCGCCCCTTGGCCAGCGCCAGCGCCACCTTCACACGACTGCGCTTGAAATACAGGCGCAGCGGGACGAGCGTGAACCCGCGCTCCTGCACCTTGCCGCTCAGCCGTCGGATCTCCGCGCGATGCAGCAACAGGCGACGCGGCCGCTCCGGATCGTGCCCATAGCGGCTCGCCGGGTCGTAGGCGGCGATATGGCAATTGTAGAGCCAAAGCTCGCCATCGACCGGCTTCGCGTACGAGTCGCGCAAGTTCACCCGCCCGGCGCGGATCGACTTGACCTCGCTGCCGGCCAACTCAAGGCCGGCCTCGTAGGTCTCCTCGATCTCGTAGTCGTGCAGCGCCTTGCGATTCGTCGCGACGACGCGCTCGTCGGCTGTGCCCGCCTTCTCGCTCAACTATACCACATCCCTTGGCTTGCTTTCCCGCTGCTGGCGGCACGATGTGCCCCGCCCCACCCGGAGTGTTACGCAGAGGGGGCGAAGCCCCCTCTGCACGCCCCCTACACGCCGCGCCAGCAGCGTTTCGTTCGTCGCCGGTGCCCCCGTACGGACATCGGCACCTCGCCCCATCCGCTCTACGTGATGCTCTCGGCGACGAGAGCGGGTTCTAGCGGCCGTTCGCCTCACTCCGCAGCACGTCGATCGCTCGCCGGAGCTGCGCATCGCGCTCGGGATTCGGCTCGGGGTCGATCAGGCGCTCCGGACCAGTCTCCTCGATGTCCGGCGCCAGCCCGACCTTGTTGATCTCGCGCTTGCTCGGCGTGAGCCAGCGGGCGATGGTCAGCCGCAGGGAGGAGCCGTCGCTGAGCGGATAGACGCTCTGAACCGAGCCCTTGCCGAACGTGCGCTCACCGACGACCACCCCGCGCTGGTGGTCCTGGATGGCCCCGGCGACGATCTCCGACGCGCTGGCGCTGCCGCGATTGACCAGCACGACGACCGGCACGTTCTGGACGGCGCTGGCGCGCGTCGAGCGGATGGGCTTCGGCTCGCCCTCGCCGCCTTGCTGCCACAGGACGATGCTGTCGCGCGGTAGGAACACGCTGGCCACGTCCACCGCCGTGGGCAAGTAGCCGCCGCCGTTGTTGCGCAGATCGAGGACGATCCCGCGCGGCTTGGCCTCTAGCACGGCGCCGATGGCCTGATTGAGCTGCGGGATGATCTCGCCGAAATTGGCCAGGCGCACGTACGCCAGGTCGCCATCGATCATCTTCCAGCTAATCAGCTCCTCGTGGATCTCGGCGCGCTCGATGTCGAGCTCCAGCAGATCGCCCTGGCCCGGCCGGCGGATGCTCAGGTGCACGACGCTGCCTTTGGGGCCGCGGATCATGGCCACAGCGTCGGAAAGCGACAGCCCCTCGGTCGACCGCCCGTCCACGCGCACGATCTCGTCGCCCGACTGGAGTCCGGCGCGCGCC
>JACQUS010000514.1 GCA_016210125.1 Chloroflexota bacterium
CGCTTCCGGCTCAGCGCGCGCGAGACGGTCGCCGTGCTGGCGGACTGCTTCGGGGTGCCGATGGGCCTGGGCAGCGTGCCCGCCGCCTGCGCCGAGGTCGGTGACGCCCTGGCCGGCCTCTACGCGCAGGCCCAAGCGGCCATCGCGGCCGCCCAGCGGGCCAATGTCGATGAGAGCGGCTGGAAGCAAGCGGGCCAGCGCCGCTGGCTGTGGGTCGCCGCCGCGGCGGCCGTGCTGCTCTTCGAGGCGCTGCGGCAGCGGGGGGCGAGGTGACCCGAGGAGCCTGCGCCGCAGGGGGCACACGCAGCCGGCCGATGCTCGGTCTTAGCCCAGTCCGGAAGCCGCGCCGAGGGGCGAGCAAACGCCGGACGGAATCTGCTGCAGCCCAATGTTAGGCGCCGCCTGCAGGTGCGCTCGGGTCCGTGAATGCGACGAAGCGCACGTCGCCGTAGAATTCGAACAGCCATCCGGTCACATGCTCGTGATTACCGGACGCGTACCAGTAGCGCAGGACATTGCGGCCGATCGAGCGTGCGGGATTGTTGAGGATTGGGTCTACGAGTGTGCGACGCAGATGTAGAGCGTCCGCAGCAGTGATGTCCCTGAGTCCGTCCTCCGACCAGACGGCGACCTTGTGGTCGATTGGCAGGCGCACATGGTTATGGTGGTGCCAGTATAGGCCACGGGTGATTCGTTCCACCACGCGGTCCAGCCGGACGAGGTCCACATCGAAGGCAGGCGCCGCACCGACGTGAAGGCCCCCGGGAGTTCGGAGCGCCACTTGACGCACGCTTTCGAGAATCCGCCGCGTGAATCTTCTCTTGTTCGGCATCGCGAGCGCTCGGAAGACGGAGGGCCGGCTCGCTGCGGCCTCGGGATGGCTCCCCGCACGGTCCTTTAAGACCATGACGGTCTTGAAGCACTCATCGTCTTTAGATGCACCGCTGTTGCACGACTTGCAGCTAGGCACAACGACGAAGTCCGAAGGCCTCGGCTTGCCGCACATGGCTTTGGGCGGTACGTGATCGTCGGTGAGAGGCCCGAACCGTCCACAATAGACGCACTCGCCAGTCCTTACGGTCACAGGCCCTTCCGACCTGCGGCGGCGCCTACGCCAGAAGCTCTATCGGGCGCCGACCGCCGCGAGCTCGAAGTCTATGCCGATGTCGAGGGCCTTGACCGAATGGGTCAGCGCGCCCAGGGAGATGAGGTCCACTCCGGTCTCGGCCACCTCGCGCACGTTGGCCAGGGTGATGCCCCCGGAGGCCTCGACCATGGCACGCCCGGCGATCAGCGCCATCGCGCGGCGCATCTCGGCGGGGCTCATGTTGTCGAGGAGGATGGCATCGGCCCCGGCGTCGGCGGCCTCCGCCGCCTCCTCTGGCGTCTCCACCTCGATCTCGACGCGGATGGTATGGGGCACACCGCCGCGCGCGCGAGCAACCGCCTCGCGAATGCCGGCGCCCTCCTGCGCGAGCACGGCCAGATGGTTGTCCTTGATGAGCACGCCGTCGCTGAGGTTGAAACGGTGGTTGTGCCCGCCGCCGACGCGCACGGCATAGCGCTCGAGGATGCGCAGGCCGGGCGTGGTCTTGCGCGTGTCGATGATGCGGACGGGCAGGCCCTCCACGGCGCGCACCAGGCGAGCGGTGGCCGTGGCGACGCCGCTCAGGCGCTGCAGGAGGTTCAACGCCACGCGCTCGGCCTTGAGGAGGCCACGCGCCGGGCCGGCCAGGCGCGCCAGCATGTCCCCCGGTCGGACGGTCGCGCCGTCCTGTCGGAGCAGCGCGAGGTCGATCGCCGGGTCCACCAGACGGAAGGCCAGAGCCATCACGTCCAGCCCGGCGATGACGCCCTCCTCGCGCACCTCGACGACGCCGGCGGCGACGGCCTCCGGAGGCACCAGGCTGTCAGTCGTCAGGTCGCCGTGGCCCAGGTCTTCGGCCAGCGCTCGCCGGACGATATCCTCCACGGCCCAGTGCGGCACGTCCACCGCGTCACCTCTCCTTCGCCCCTCGGCCTATGCCAGCTCGAGCATCCGCAGGATCGCGCCGCGCGCCCGATCAGCCACGTCCGTTGGCACGCGCACCTCGTAGACGCCGTCGCGCAGCGAGCGCGCCAGCTTCTCCAGCGTGATCATCTTCATGTACTGGCAGACGGCCGACTCACTCACGGGATAGAACGTCTTGTCGGGGTTGTCGCGCCGCAAGCGGTGGAGGATGCCGACCTCGGTGGCGATGAGGAACTCCCGCGCCGTCGAGCTGCGCGCGTGGCGGATGATGCCCTCCGTCGAAAGAACGGCGACGCCGTTCTGGGGGACCACGCCGCACGATACACCGTACAGCGCCGTGCTGGCGCAGCCGCATTCGGGGTGGATCAGCAGCTCGGCCTCTGGATGCGCCTCGCGGATACGCAGCAGGTCCTGCGGGCCGATGCCGGCGTGGACGTGGCACTCGCCCATCCAGAGATGCAGCTTGCGCCCGGTCACCCGCTCCAGGTGGATGCCGAGGAACATGTCGGGGAGGAAGAGCACCTCGCGGTCGGCGGGTATGGCCTGAATGACCTTCACTGCGTTGCCCGAGGTGCAGCAGTAGTCGCTCTCAGCCTTGACCTCCGCCGAGGTGTTCACGTACGACACCACCACCGCCCCGGGGTGCTCGGCCTTCCAGGCGCGAAGCTGCTCGGCGGTGATGGTGGCCGCGAGCGAGCAGCCGGCCTGCGGATCGGGGATGAGGACCGTGCGCTCTGGGCAGAGGATGGCGGCCGTCTCAGCCATAAAATGGACGCCGCAGAACACGATCACCTCGGCATCGGTGTGCGCCGCGGCCTGCGACAGCCCCAGAGAATCGCCAACGAAATCGGCCAGGTCCTGGATCTCAGGTATCTGGTAGTTATGGGCGAGGATGACAGCGTGCCGCAGGCGCTTGAGGTCCGCGATCTCGGTCGTGATATCGGTGGTCAGGAGCGACACTGGCAGCCTCCTTTGTGCCGGGGCATCGTCCACTCGCAAGGATACGCCGCGGCGCACTATCTAGTCAACTGTCTTGTGAGCTGTATGTGCTCAGGGCCGGGCGCTGCGCTCCGCTGGGCAAGCGGGAGCAGGTATCCCGCAGGGCACGGCCGACGGGCGCCGCTGCGCCGAGTCGGCTCGCCGCTCGCGCGCCCACGGATCTTTGCGCGCGCTCACGACGCAGCGATCAGGGGAGAGCGCGAGTGCGACGGCGCAGCGGGTGGCCGGAGGGCGGGCGCAAGTCAAGCCGGCCCGAGGCCGCGAGCCGGTCGGCGCGGCCGTGAGCACTGGCGGCAGCTCGCAGCGGTGCTCCTCGACGGTGAGTCCGCCGGAGGCAGCGCTGCGGCGCGCGAGCGGACGACCGGCGCGATGCCCATTGAGCCGGGCGGGAAGGTGCCGCGCTCGCGGTCAGGGTCGCGGCGGCCGCGCTGGCGCTGGAGCCGCTACGCCGGCGGCGGTGTCTGCCGCCCTGGCTACGGCAGAACGACGAGCACGAAAAGCGCCGTGCCGTCGGCGACCTGCGCCTGGACCGAGATGCCCTCTCTGATATCCGCCTGGCTGCCTGGCGACATCCTGCCGACCTTGCCACCGGGCGCCAGCTTGACCTGTGCGCCGCCGCCCTCCCAGGTGACCGTGAAGGCGTCGCCTTCTACCTTCTCGATCGTGGCATTGGTCATAAGGTTGCCGCCATCCATAGGTCGCTGGCCTGGTGCTACGCCGCGGGAGGACTCCGGAAAGACGCGCACCTCGCTGGCGAGGAGCGTGTTATCCTGCTGGCGCTTTGCGGTGACGGCGACATATTGCCCCGGCTGGAGATCGGCTGCCGTGGCCGGCTCCACGCGTGTGATGCGCGTCGCGGCACCCACGCTGAAGCTCCGGCCATCGGCGAGGACCGCCTGTCCGCCGCTGAAGCTCTTGACCGCGCCGCTCATCCGCTCGGCCCGCACTGCCGCCGTGGCCGTTGGCTGAGCCGGTGCGGCGAGCGGCGCCGCGGCGGCTGGCGCTGCCGGCTGCGCCTGTGTGCCAGCAGGCGCTGCAGCGGGCCCGCAGGCCACACTGACGATGGCGGCAAGCACAAGAAACGCGCAAAGCCGGTTTGCGAGAGTATCTTCAGCTATCGTGTGTCCCCTCCGTCCTCATTCCGCCGACGACGCCGTGAGCAATGTTAATTCGAGCTTATGTCCGCGCAGCCATGCTGTCAATCGGCCGCGCTCACGACCACGCACCAAAGACAGCGCCGGGATTCGTGGCCCCCGCTCGCCGTAGCATGGCCGCGGTGTGCTATAATCGTTGCACGAAAACCGTATAGTGCAACGGCGACGACGAAGCGAGTAGCCCGGATGGCGCGCCCAGAGAGGGCTGGCCGCAGGCTGTGAGCCGGCCCGCGCGACGCCGTGGTGAAGTTCCCTTCTGAGCCTGCCGCTGAACCATCCATCGAAGTGGTCCTTTCGGAGCGACCGTAGGGGCGAACCTTGTGTTCGCCCTCGCCGGCGCTGGCAGAGAGGCTCGCTGCGTCGGATGTGCGTAGGCGGCCAGGGTGGCCCGCCCTTAGCGGGGTATGCGGCACCAGCAGTGCGCGCTGCGTGCCGCGCCCGGCCTGCGACGGCGGGCCAGCAGGGTGGTTCCTTCCAGCGGCGGCTTCGTTCCCTGACGAAGCCGCCGTTTTCGTTTGGAGCCCGACTTGCGGATGCGGCGAAGGGGCAGAGGATGAGAAGGCGCGTGTGAGAGACCTAACCCCCCGGCCCCCTTCCCGGCGCGGGAAGGGGGAGTCCCAGAGGTCGCCTCAGGCGACCTCTGGGAACCTTGTTGGGGTGGGGCGGGGCCGTGCTGCCGAGCGCGGCCCATGTTGGCGGGAGGGAGCTCTATGGGGATCGCGGAGGACCTGGCGGCATTGCGCGAGCGCGGCCTCGCGCAACTTGCGGCCATCAGCGAGGCCGAGGTCCTCGAGGAGTGGCGCACGCGCTACCTCGGGCGGCGCGGCGAGCTGACCCAGGTGCTGCGTGGCCTCGGCGCGCTGCCGCCGGAGGAGCGGCCGGCCGCCGGCGCGGCCGGAAATCGCGCCAAGGAGGCCTTGGAGGCGGCCTACGACGACGCCGTCGAGCGGCTGCGGCGGGCCGCGCTGGCCGCGGCGATCGAGCGCGAGCGCGTCGACGTGACGCTGCCGGGGCGTACGCCGCAGGTCGGCCAGGTGCACCCGACGACGCGCATCCTGCGCGAGATCACCGCCATCTTCGCGCGCATGGGCTTCGATGTGGCCGACGGGCCGGAGGTCGAGTGGGACTACTACAACTTCGAGGCCCTGAATATCCCGCCCGACCACCCAGCGCGGGACATGTGGGACACCTTCTACGTCGACGCGCCGCCGTCGGAGCGCGGCGCGATGCTGTTACGAACGCATACCTCGCCCATGCAGATCCGCGTCATGGACCGCTACGCGCCGCCGGTGCGGGTCATCGTGCCGGGCAAGGTCTACCGCTACGAGGCCATCTCGGCGCGGCACGAGAGCATGTTCTACCAGGTCGAAGGCTTCGCCGTGGACCGCAACATCACCATGGCCGACCTCAAAGGCACGCTGGCGCGCTTCGCCCGCGCGCTGTTCGGCGAGGAGCGGCGCGTGCGCTTCCGCTGCGACTACTTTCCGTTCGTCGAGCCGGGCGCGGAGATGGCTATCGACTGCCACCTGTGCAACGGCGCTGGCTGCCGGCTTTGTAGCCAGAGCGGCTGGATCGAGATTCTCGGCGCGGGCATGATCCACCCGAAGGTGCTCCAGGTCGTCGGCTACGATCCGGGCGTCTACAGCGGCTTCGCCTTCGGCATGGGGCCGGAGCGCATCGCCATGCTCAAGTACGGCATCGAGACCATCCGCCTGTTCTATGCCAACGACTTGCGCTTCCTGCGGCAGCTCCGGATGCTCGACGGCGCGGTGGCGCGCGCAGACGCGGGCGGGAGGTAGGCCATGCGTGTTCCGCTCTCGTGGCTGCGCGAGTACGTCGACCTCGTCCTGCCGGCCGAGGAGCTGGCCCACCGCTTGACCATGGCCGGCGTCGAGATCGAGGCGATCGAGCAGATCGGCCGCGACTGGGGCCAGGTCTACGTCGGCCAGGTAGCCGTGCTGCGCCAGCACCCCAACGCCGACCGCCTGTTGCTGGCCGAGCTGGACCTCGCCGACCGCCGCCTCCAGGCGGTCACCGGCGCGCCGAACCTGCGCGTCGGAGCCAGGGTGCCGGTCGCGCTGCCCGGCGCCACCCTGCGCGACGGCCACACCGGCGAGCCGTTCGTCGTGCAGGCCGCCACGCTGCGCGGCGAGCGCTCCGAGTGCGTCGCCTGCTCGGAGAAAGAGCTGGGCCTGGGCGACGACCACAGCGGCATCTTGCTGCTCGACGCCGACGCGCCGCTCGGCCGCCCACTGGCCGACGTGCTCGGCGACACGGTCCTCGTCCTGAAGCTCAGCCCGAACCGCGCCGACTGCCTCGGCGTGCTCGGCGTGGCACGCGAGGTCGCCGCGCTGACCGACCAGCCGCTGCGCGAGCCGCCCCGCGACGTGGAGGAGGACGGCCCGCCCGCCGACGGCTGCACGCGTGTCGACATCCTCGACCCCGACCTCTGCCCGCGCTACACCGCGCGCGTCATCGCCGGCGTGCGCGTCGGCGCCTCGCCGCGCTGGCTGCAGGACCGCCTGCGGTTGGCCGGCATGCGGCCGATCAACAACATCGTCGACGTGACCAACTACGTCATGCTGGAGCTGGGCCAGCCGCTGCATGCCTTCGACTACGACAC
>JACQUS010000525.1 GCA_016210125.1 Chloroflexota bacterium
GCACCGTGCGGCTGCGGTCGCGCTGCGAGATGCGGCGCAGAGGACGAATGAACGAGCCGACCACGCGCGTGGCCGTGCTGGAGACCGTGCTACCCGGTGGGGCCTTGTAGAACGGCGCGAACTTGTCGGGGAAGCCCGGCATGGTGCAGCCGATGCAGGGGCCGCCGACGTTCATGCAGCCGCCCACGTGGTTGATGGCCCCGCGCGAGGCGATGTTGCAGTTGACGACCGGGCCCCAGCAGCCGATCTCGACCAGACACTCGCGGTCACCGTAATGCTTGGCGAACGTTCCCTCCTCGTAGTAGCCCGCGCGGACGCAGTGGCGGTGGACGGTCTCGCCGTAGAGCCAGGCCGGCCGGCCGAGCTCGTCGAACTCCGGCAGCGGGCCGATCCCTTGCAGAAAGAGCAGCACCGTGGCCACCGTCTCGGTGAAATTGTCGCCGACGGGGGAGCAGCCCGGGATGTTCACCACCGGCAGGCCGAGCGCCGAGCGATAGGGCGCGCCCAGGAAGTCGGCGACGCCCATCGCGCCCGTCGGGTTGCCGTAGGCTGCCGGTATGCCGCCCCAGGTGGCGCAGGTGCCGATGGCGATCACCGCCGCCGCGCCGGGCGCCAGCCGCCGCAGCCACTCGGCCGAGGGCACCTGCCGCGCCACGCCGGTCGTCGCGTCGGCCTCCTCGCCGACGGCCGACCAGTAGCCGCCGCGGCCCTCGGCCCGCAGCTCGTCGGCGACCGAGCCTTCGTAGACCACGACGTACGGCGCGCCGAGCTCGCCGCGCCAGGCGCGCTTCATCGGCTCAACGAACGCCTCGCCGGCCTCGACCTGGATGGCCGTATGGTGCAGGTAGACCATCGGCACCCCCGGCAGCGAGCCGGTCAGCAGGCTCTCCACCGACGGCTGGGTGGCCCCGAGCACGGCAATCGAGCACCCGTCGCAGCTCATGCCCGAGAGCCAGAAGACGTGCACTTTGTCGAACGGGCCGAGCTTCGTCGGCGCGCCCGTCCGGGCGGCCACGAACGTCGCCCACTCCTCCTGGCTCACGCCGGCCACGTTGCCGGCCTGTGCGATCGTGCCCGATCCGGTCCCGCCCATGCCTACCCTCCTTCGGGAGCCCCTTCAGCCGCCCACCGTTGCGCCCCGCCGGCGCTCGCGTGCCCCGGTGGCGCTGTCCATCCCGCGGCCGGCGTGCAGCATCGGCGCGTCAGCCTCGCGGCGGCGCCAGCCGCTCCGCCAGCGTGTCGGCGAGCCGGTCCAGCACCGCCACCGCCACCGCCTCCGGCGCGTGGTCGACGAGCGCGCGCCCGAGCCCGTCGGCCGCGGTCACCGCCTCGTCGAACGGGACGACCCCCACGACCTCGAAGCCCCGGCTAGCGCAGTAGTCGCGTAGCAGCGCCTCGTCGCGCGCGCTGCGCACCTTGTTCGCCACGACCCAGACCCGCGCCAGCCCCAGCTCGAGCGCCAGCGGCACCAGACGCGCGGTGGTCTCCAATGAGCGGTAGTACGGCTCGGTGGCGACGAGCAGCGCGTCGACGCTGGCGACCGTGCCGCGCGACAGGTGCTCGACAGAAGCCTCCATATCGAGGATGGCGACGTGGCCCGGCCGGCGCGCCGGCAAGGCGCCCACCACCCCGCGCACGGCGGCGTGCTGGCGGCAGAGTCAGCCCTTGCCGGCCCCCAGGACGCCGGTCATCGCCAGCACGGCGACGCCATCCGGGCCACGCGCCCCGTAGGCCTCGATCACGTCCTCGAAGGGGCGCGTCAGGTGCAGGGAGGCCACGCCGTGCGCGTCGACGCGCTCCTCCAAAATCTCCTCGCGGGGCACCGGCCCGAGCCGGCGAAGCTGGTCGGCCGGCAGCCCGAGCGCCACGGCGAGATTGGGGTTCGGATCGTCGTCCAGGGCGCTGACGCGGTAGCCGCGGCGAGCGAAGAGGCGCGCGAGCGTGGCTGCAATGGTCGTCTTGCCAGAGCCGCCCTTGCCGGATACGGCGATCCTCATCTCCGGCTCCTCCGCGCCTGGTGGCGTTTCGACCCCGGCTCAGCTCTCCAACGCCGGAGGCGCGGCCAGCCGCGCCGCGATCGTGCTCCAGTCGATGGCCGTATGGTGCGCCACGAAAAGGTCAAGGATCTTGCGGCTCTGCTCAAGCGCCCGCCCCCACGTCGCCAGAAGGTCGAGGCCATCGGGCGTGAGGGTGTAGACGCGCCGCGCCGGGCCGCGCTGCGGCGCGTCCCAACGCGAGCTGACCAGGCCCTCGTCTTCCATCTGGCGGAGCGACTTGTAGACCGTCGCCGGGTCGTGGACCTCGAAGCCGAAGGGGCGCAGGCGCTCCATCAGCTCATAGCCGTGCGCCGGCGCTTCGGCCAGAAGCAGCAAGAGGCAAGGGCGCACGAAGTTCTTGGGCTGCCCACCGTCGCACCGGCACTCGCTGAGCGCGCGCTCGTTGGACGTCAGCAGCGGCACGTGCACGGCTCGCCTCCAGGCATGGTGGCGCGAGCGTACAACTCGATCGGCCTCGTAGGCAGCAGCATGATAGCATGCCAAGACCAGAGGCCGGGTTTCGTTCGGTCAACGTTTGGTAAACGCTTTCTTCTCTTCGCCGGCCGCCGCCCTCCGCCCCCGTTGTCAGCGCTCCGCATTCGCCGCCTATGTGGCGGACCAATATAGCTTGGCCGGCCTCTTACCCGCGCAGCGCGGCTGTGACTATGCTGCCGCCAAAGGCACGGGGAGGAGCTGCGATGCAGCGTTTCTGTCGCTGCCTCTGGCTGGGGATGGCCCTCGCCGCGCTGCTCGCCGCGTGCGTGTCTAGCCCGCCGGAGAGCGCCACGCCGGGTGCACCTGCCGCTCACGCGCCGGCCGCGCCCGCGCGCCCGGGCGGCACGCTCGTCGTCGCCACGCCCAACGACCCCGGCCAGCTCAACCCCGGCCTGACGACGGCCTTCGGGACGCATCTCGTCACGGGCAACATCTACAGCGGGCTCCTGCAGTTCGACGACAAGCTGCAGCCACAGCCCAACTTGGCCGAGCGCTGGGAGGTCAGCCCGGACGGGAAGACCTACACGTTCTTCCTGCGGCGTAACGTCACCTGGCACGACGGCAAGCCCTTCACCTCGGCCGACGTCGCGTTTTCCTTCGAGCAGGTCTTGCTCAAGTATCACGCGCGTACCAAAGCTGGCTTGGAGAAAGTCCTGGAGGCGATCGACTCGCCGGACGCGGCAACGGTCGTGTTTCGGTTCAAGGCGCCCTACGCGCCGCTGCTGCGGCGGCTGGACGTGGTCGAGGCGCCGATCCTGGCCAGGCACGTGTACGAGGGCGCGGACGTGCAGCGCAGCGAGGCGAATCTCAAGCCCGTCGGCACCGGCCCGTACAAGTTCGCAGAGTACGTCAAGGGCGACCGTGTCCGGCTGGTGCGCAACGCCAGCTATTTCAAGCCGGGCCTGCCGCTGCTCGACGAGGTGGTCTTCCGCATCGTGCCGCAGAGCACGACGGCGCTCCTGGCCCTCGAGCGCGGCGAGGTCGACTATACGACCGGCGTGCCCGGGCCGGAGATCGCCCGCCTGGCGCGGAGCACGGAGCTCAAGCTCGTGAAGGCGCCGGCGGGCCCAGGCGGCTCGTTCTGCATCGAGCAGCTCATCTTCAACCTCGCGCGGCCGCCTCTCGATCGGCTCGCGGTCCGGCAGGCCTTTGCCCACGCCATCGACCGGCGGCGCATCCTGGAGCAGGTGCACTTCGGCCAGGGCCGCGTCGCCAGCGGGCCTATCGCCAGCAGCATGGCCTGGGCCTACGATCCAGGCGTCCCGCAGTACGCTTTCCGCCCGGCGATGGCCAAGGAGCTGCTCGGGCAGGCCGGCGTGGCGCAGCTCGCGGTGACGTTCGTTCACGCGCCCCAGTTCCAGAAGACGGCCGAGGTGGTGCGCGAGAACCTGGCCGAGGTCGGCGTGAGCGTGCAGCTCAAAACGCTGGAGGTGAACGCTGCCAACGAGCAGATCTTCGTGAAGAAGGACTTCGATCTGGGTATCGGCTCGTACTGCAACGGGCCGGACCCGGAGGTCGGGGTCACGCGGGCCTACGCCTCCTGGAACATCGGGCCGATCCCCTTCTCGAACGGCTCCGGCTACCGCAACGCGCGCGTCGACCAGCTCTTCGCCCAGGCGGCGGCGACGGTGAGCGAGCCGGCGCGCGCCGAGCTGTACCACGAGGTCCAGGCGCAGCTCGTCCGCGACCTGCCCTACCTCTGGCTCGTCGAGACCGAGCTTTTCCGTGCCTACCGCGCCGACGTGCGCGACCTGCGCCCGTGGTCCGGCGACCTGGCCGAGCGCGCCTGGCTCGAGAAGCGTTAGCCGGGAGCGGGCATGGGGCCGTACGCTGTGCGGAGGCTCGCCGAGGCTGTGCCGCTGCTGCTGGGCGTGATCGTGCTGACGTTCGCGCTCACCCGCCTCGCGCCGGGCGATCCGGTCTACGCGCTGGCCGGCGAGTCGGGCGACGCCGCCTACTACGCCGAGATGCGCGCTCGCTTCGGCCTCGACCGGCCGCTTCCGGAGCAGCTCGCCGTCTACCTGGCCAACGTCACGCGCGGCGACCTCGGGCACTCCTACGTCCAGAAGCAGCCCGTGCTGGCGCTCATCCTCGCGCGCGTCCCAGCCTCGGCGCTGCTGGTCGTTGTGGCGCTGCTTCTGGCGACCACGCTCGGCATCGTGCTCGGCGCCGAGGCCGCGCGGCGGGCCGGCTCGGCGACGGACGCCGCGGTGCGGAGCTGGACGGTGTTCGGATCCTGC
>JACQUS010000526.1 GCA_016210125.1 Chloroflexota bacterium
CACTCGTTACGCATCACGCATCACGCGATTGAGGAGGCAGGGGGCATTGGCGAAGACGTCGAAGATCGCGCAGTGGCGGCGGCAGCTCGCGACGGGGGGAAAGTATCGGGTGCGCTTCCGCAACCGCTGCGAGCGGTGCGCCCGGCCGCGCGCCTACCTGCGCAAGTTCGGCCTTTGCCGCATCTGCTTCCGCGAGCTGGCGCTGCGCGGCCTCATCCCGGGCGTCGTGAAGGCGAGCTGGTGAGCGGCGTCCTGGTCACGCGTGCATACGAGGGTAGAACGGTGACGGTGACTGATCCCATCGCCGACATGCTGACGCGCATCCGCAACGCCGTCCGGGTCCGCCACGACGAGGTGCGCATGCCGCTGTCGCGAGTGAAGGTGGCCCTCGCCAAGATCCTGAAGGACGAGGGCTTCATCCGCGACTTCGAGGTGGTCAAGGAGCGCGACGCGGCGTTCCCGTCGCTGCGCATCTACCTGCGCTACGTGGGCAAGAAGCAGCCAGTGCTCACCGGCATCCGGCGCGTCAGCCGGCCGGGCCAGCGTCGCTACGCCAAGGCCAAGGAGATGCCGAGCGTCCTCGGGGGCATGGGCGTCGCCATTGTCACCACGCCGGATGGCCTGATGACGGCCCATGAGGCTCGGCGGCGGAATGTCGGCGGCGAGGTCTTGTGCTACGTGTGGTAGCGGCAGGCGCGCCGCGCGCACGCGGCGCGCCGGTCCGCTCCCTACCACGAGCGAGGAGGAACACGAGGATGTCGCGCATCGGGCGCGCGCCGATCGCCGTGCCGCCGAACGTGCAGGTCGAGATCGGTGAGCAGAACTACGTGAAGGTGCGCGGGCCTAGGGGCGAGCTCGCGCGGCAGCTCCCGCCGGCGATGGCCCTGGAGCGGGCCGACGCGAGCATCGCCGTCCGACGGCCGAACGACGCGCGTGAGCACCGCGCGCTGCACGGGCTCACGCGCACGCTGCTGGCGAACATGGTGGCCGGTGTCACCACCGGCTTCACGAAGGTCCTGGAGCTGTACGGGGTGGGCTACCGCGTGCAGCAGCAGGAGGGCAAGCTGGTCTTCCAGCTCGGGTACTCGCACCCCATCGAGAAGGTGCTGCTATCGGGCATCAAGGTCCTGGGCATCGAGACGTTCACGCCGACGCAGGCCAACGGCTGGTTCTCGGCGCGGCTCACGCTCGAAGGGATCGACAAGGAACAGCTCGGCCAGTTCGCGGCCGAGATTCGGCGGCTGCGCCGGCCCGACCCGTACAAAGGCAAGGGCGTGCGCTACCGCGGCGAGGTCGTGCGGCGCAAGGCCGGCAAGGCTGGTAAGGCGGGGAAGAAGTAAGGCCATGTTCAAGACGTACGACCGCCGCGAGGCTCGCCGGCGTCGTCACCACCGCATCCGCAAGAGGGTCGCCGGCTCACCGGAGCGGCCGCGACTGGCCGTCTATCGCAGCCCTAACCACATCTACGCGCAGGTCGTCGACGACGCGCAGGGCCACACCGTTGTCGCCGCCTCCACGGTCGATCCGGTGCTCCGTGGCCAGCTCGACGGTCTGGCCAAGACGGAGCAGGCCAGCCGCGTTGGCCGGCTCGTCGCTGAGCGCGCGCGCGAGCGGGGCGTGCAGCACGTGGTGTTCGACCGCGGCGGCTACCTCTACCACGGGCGCGTCAAGGCGCTGGCCGAGGCAGCGCGCGAAGCAGGATTGGAGTTCTAGCGTATGCCGAGAATTGATGCCTCACAGTTCGCACTGGAAGAGCGCGTTGTCTCGATCAACCGCGTCGCGAAGGTGGTGAAGGGCGGCCGGCGCTTCAGCTTCAGCGCCATCGTCGTGGTCGGCGACGGCGCCGGGCACGTCGGCGTCGGCCTGGGCAAGGCCAAGGAGGTGCCCGAGGCCATCCGCAAGGGCACAGAGGTGGCCAAGAAGAACCTCATCCGCGTGCCCGTGAGCGGCACCACGGTCCCGCACGAGGTGGTCAGCGAGTTCGGCGCGGCGCGCGTGCTCCTCAAGCCGGCGCTCCCTGGCAAGGGCGTCAGCGCCGGCCACGGGGTGCGCGCGGTGATCGAGCTGAGCGGCATCCGCGACGTGCTGACCAAGTCGTTGGGCAGCCGCAATGTGGTCAATGTGGTGCAGGCGACCTACCAGGCGTTGAGCGAGCTCAAGGACCCCGAAGAGGAGAGCAAACGGCGCGGCCGACCCATCCGACCGCGTATCGCTGCGCTGGGTCACGAGGTGGCGCGCGTGCCTGCTGAGCCGGTGCGGCGTCCGGTGGAGCGCCCTGGTGGGCGCGGCCGGCGTCCTGAGCCGGGCCGCGGCGCGCGCCCACGGCGGGGTGGTGGCGGCCGGGGCCGGGCCGAGGCGGCGCCCGCCGGCGGCGCGTCTACGTAACATGGATGCACGAGAGACGGCGATGAAGGTCCGCGTCACATATGTCAAGAGCAAGATTGGCTCGTCCGAGCGGCACAAGGAGACCATCCGGTCGCTCGGCCTGCACCGGCTCAACCAGAGTGTCGTGCACGACGACACGGCGACGATTCGCGGTATGATTGCCAGGGTGCGGCATCTGGTGCACGTCGAGCCCGTGCAGGAGGAGTGAGCGCGATGCGACTGCACGACCTGCATCCGGCGCCCGGCGCGCATCGCCAGCGGCGGCGGATCGGGCGCGGTTGGGGCTCCGGGCGCGGCAAGACCGGCGGCCGCGGCAGCAAGGGCCAGAACGCCCGCGCCGGCGGCGGTGTCCACCCGCGATTCGAGGGCGGCCAGAACCCCATCTCCGAGCGGATGCCACACCGCCGTGGCTTCCGCCAGCCACGGCGCCGCGAGTACACGGCGATCAACGTGAGCTCGCTCAAGGCCTTCGAGGCCGGCGGCGAGGTGACGCCGGAGCTGCTGCGGGCGCGCGGCCTCGTGAAGACGAGCGAGGAGCGCATCAAGGTGCTCGGCGATGGCGAGCTGGATCGGCCGCTGACCGTCGTGGCGCATCGCTTCTCGGCCAGCGCGCGCCAGAAGATCGAGGCCGCTGGCGGCTCGGTGCGCATGCTTGAGAGTGAGGATGGCGCGCAGGGCGCCGAGGGCTAGGCCGTGGAGCTCCTGAAGAACGTTCTGGACGCCTGGAAGCTGCCGGACCTGCGGCGAAAGCTGCTCTTCACGTTCGCCATGCTGGTCTTGTTCCGTTTCATCGCCCACATCCCGGTGCCGAACATCGACACCGAGGCGCTGCGGCTGCTGTTCCGCTCCAACGAGTTCCTCGGCATGCTCGACCTGTTTTCGGGCGGGGCGATGCGCAGCCTGTCGGTGGCGGCGATGGGCGTCTACCCGTACATCACGGCCTCCATCATCATGCAGCTCCTCGTACCGGTCGTCCCGCAGCTCGAGGAGATGGCCAAGGAGGGCGAGTCCGGGCGCACGCGCATCAACCAGATCACCCACTGGCTGACCGTGCCCCTGGCGGCGCTCCAGGCCTATGGCACGGGCGTGCTGCTGAGCTCGCAGAACCCGCCGGTCATCCGCAACTTTGGCCTCTCGGGCGAGCAGCTCCTGCCAACGCTGGCCATCGTCATCTCCATGACCGCGGGTACGATTCTCCTGGTGTGGCTGGGCGAGCTCATCACCGAGAACGGGATTGGCAACGGCGTCTCGATCATCATCTTCGGCGGCATCGTCGCTGCGCTTCCCGAGTTCGTCGGGCAGTCGTTCGTCACCGGGGACGTGGTGGGGCTGGCGACCCTCGGCATCGTCGGCGCAGCGCTCGTGGCGGCCATCGTCGTCGTGCAGGAGGCGCAGCGGCGCGTGCCGGTGCAGTACGCCAAGCGCGTGCGTGGCAACCGCATCTATGGTGGCGGCAGCACCCATATTCCATTGCGCGTCAACTCGGCGGGTATGATCCCGCTGATCTTTGCCATGTCGATCCTGCTCTTTCCGAGCACGGTGGCAAGCTACTTCCTGAACAGCGCCAACGAGTGGGTGTCCGGGGCGGCGCGCTTCGTCATGACCTATATGAGCACCACGAGCGTCCTGTACTGGGTGTTCTACTTCTTTCTGGTGATGGGCTTCACGTTCTTCTACACGATGGTGCTCTTCCAGCAGCAGAATCTTGCTGAGAACCTTCAGAAGTACGGCGGCTTCATTCCGGGCATCCGGCCGGGCCGGCCGACGCAGGACTACCTCAATCGTGTGCTCTACCGCATCACCTGGCTCGGCGCGCTCTTCCTTGGGCTGGTGGCCATCATCCCGTTCTTCGTCCGCGGCGCGGGCAACGCGGTCCTGCTCAGCAGCACGGGGCTGCTCATTGTCGTCGGCGTCGTCCTGGACACGATGAAGCAGCTCGAAGCACAGCTCCTCATGCGACACTACGAGGGGTTCATCAAGTAGTGGGTCGCCGGTTCATCGTCCTCCTCGGGCCGCCGGGTGCGGGCAAGGGCACGCAGGCGGCCCGCCTGGCGCAGGCGGCCGGCCTAGCCCACCTCGCCTCTGGCGATCTCTTCCGCGAGCACCTCTCGCGCGGGACGGAGCTGGGCAAGGTGGCGCAGGCGTACATGACCCGCGGCGAGCTGGTGCCCGACGACGTGACTACCCGCATGATCGCCGAGCGGCTGGCGCAGCCCGACGCGGCCACCGGCGCGGTCTTCGATGGCTTCCCGCGCACGGTGGCGCAGGCCGAGGGCTTGGACCGCCTGCTCGCCGAGCACGGCGAGCGCGTGCAGCGCGCCGTGGTCATCGACGCGCGGCGCGAGGAGCTGGTCCGCCGCCTGACCGGCCGCTGGCTCTGCCGCGAGTGCCAGACGCCGTACCACCAGACGAGCCGGCCGCCGCGCGTGCCCGGCCGTTGCGACGGCTGCGGCGGCGAGCTTTACCAGCGGCCGGACGACACGGTCGAGGTCGTCGAGCGCCGCCTGGCAGTCTACGAGGACCAGACCCAGCCCCTGCTGGCGTGGTACGAGCGCGCCGGCGTGCTGGCTCGCGTGGATGGTGAGCGGGACGTGGAGGCCGTGCAGCGCGCGCTGGCGCGGGCCATCGCCTCCTAGCCATGCCGATCATCATCAAGAGCCAGCGTGAGCTCGCCATCATGCGCGCCGCCGGGCAGATCGTCGCCGCCACGCTGGCGCGGCTGGCCGAGGCTGTGCGGCCTGGCGTGTGCACGGCCGAGCTGGACGAGATGGCCCACGCCGAGGCGACGGCGCGCGGCGCCTACCCGGCGTTCAAGGGCTACCGCGGCTTCCCGGCCTCGATCTGCGCCTCGATCAATGAGGAGATCGTCCACGGCATCCCGTCGCCCGAGCGGGTGCTGCGCGCGGGCGATATCGTGAGCCTCGACTTCGGGGCCGTCTTCGAGGGCTTCTACGGCGACGCGGCGATCACCGTGGCCGTGGGCGAGGTCTCGCCGGAGGCGCGGCGGCTTCTGGCGGTGACCGAGCGTGCGCTTTTCGAGGGCCTTGCCCTGGCGCGGCCGAGTGGATTCCTCTCGGACATCTCGCACGCCGTGCAGCGCTGCGCGGAGAGCGCTGGCTTCTCGGTGGTGCGGCAGTATGTTGGCCACGGGATCGGCCGAGCGATGCACGAGGAGCCGCAGATTCCGAACTTCGGGCCACCGGGGCGTGGCCCGCGGCTGCGGCCCGGCATGACGCTGGCCATCGAGCCGATGGTCAACATCGGCGGGCCGGAGACGGCGCTCCTCGCGGATCAGTGGACCGTCGTTACGGCCGACGGTAGCCTTTCGGCGCACTTCGAGCACACCGTGGCCATCACCGCGGATGGGCATGAGATCCTCACACGAGCAGATGAGCGGCGACTCGGCGGTTGACGACCGACGCGATTATTGGTATCATCATCCTTTGGTCGCTGCGGAGAATGGGGGCAACGAGGTGAAGGTTCGCGCCTCAGTGAAGCCCCGCTGCGAGCACTGCAAGGTGGTGCGGCGCCGCGGGGTCATTTACGTGATCTGCCAAAACCCGCGCCACAAGCAGAAGCAGGGCTAGAGCAGCACGGACAGGGAGGAGACGCGTGGCTCGCATTGCTGGGGTTGATCTTCCACGCGATAAGCATGTTTGCGTCGGACTGCGGTACATCTACGGCATCGGGCCTACGACCGCGCGACAGATCTGCGAGCGGACGCGTGTCGACCCGGAGCGCAAGGTGCGCGATCTTGCCGACGAGGAGGTCGCGCGGCTGCGCGATGTCATCGGCCGGGAGTTCCGCGTCGAGGGCGACCTGCGGCGCGAGGTGAACCTGAACATCAAGCGGCTGATCGAGATCGGCTGCTACCGCGGGGTGCGCCACAAGCGTGGGCTGCCGGTGCGTGGCCAGCGGACGCGCACGAACGCGCGGACCAAGCGCGGGCCGCGCAAGACGGTCGCTGGGCGCCGCCGGGTCGCGGCGAAGAAGTAGTCCCTCCGCTTGGGACGTGGCTGCTGCGGGCCGCGGCCCGCGGGTGCAGGCCACATCTCCCCGATGAGACGATGCGACGCGAGGCGCGCGCGAGGAGTAGCCATTGGCTGATCGACGAAAACCCGCCCGAGGGCGGAGGCGCGAGCGCAAGAGCGTGCCGCGGGCACGTGCGTACATCCAGGCGACGTTCAACAACACGATCGTGACGTTTAGCGACCCAGGCGGCAACGTCATCTCCTGGAGCAGCGCCGGTGCTGCCGGATTCAAGGGCTCGCGCAAGAGCACGCCCTACGCCGCGGGCATGGCCGCTGAGGCTGCGGCGCGCAAGGCGGTCGAGAACGGTGTGCGCGAGGTAGATGTGCTCGTGCGCGGCCCGGGCAGTGGGCGCGAAGCGGCGATCCGGTCGCTGCAGACGGTCGGACTGACCGTCAACACCATCACCGATGTCACCCCCGTGCCGCACGATGGCTGCCGGCCGCCGAAGCGCCGGCGCGTCTGACCGAGAACTGGAGGCTTTATGGCGCGGTACGCAGGACCCAAGTGCAAGCTCTGCCGACGGGCCGGCATCAAGCTGTACCTGAAGGGTGAGCGCTGCTACACCCCGAAGTGCCAAATGGAGCCGAGCCGGCACCCCAGTCCACCGGGCGAGCGCGGCACGCGGCGGCGCAAGCTGTCGGAGTACGCCGTCCGGCTGCTGGAGAAGCAGAAGGCGCGCCACGCCTACGGCGTGCTCGAGCGGCAGTTTCGCAAGCACTTCGAGGAGGCCCAGCGCCGGCCGGGTGCCACGGGCGAGAACTTCCTCCAGATCTTGGAGACGCGCCTGGACAACGTCGTGTTTCGCCTGGGCCTCGCCGACTCGCGGACGCAGGCGCGGCAGATCGTGCGCCACGGGCATTTGGCCGTCAACGGCCGCAAGTGCGACATCCCGTCGGCGCTGGTCCGGCCGGGCGACGTGGTCCGCGTGCGCGAGACGAGTCTCCGGCGCCCGTACTTCTCGGAGCTTGCCCAGAGCCTCCAGCGGCGCAGCATACCGGCTTGGCTGGATCTCGACGCGCGGGCCATGGCCGGGCGGATCCTCAGCATGCCGGCGCGCACGGACATCGACACCGACGTGAACGAACAGCTCATCGTTGAGTACTACAGCCGTTAGTCCTTTGCCGGGGCCACAGGCAACACCGAAGGAGGCAACCATCTTGTACGACATCGCCCTCCCCAAGGTGGAATTGGTCGCCAGTTCCGACATCCATGGGGTGTTCCACATCGAGCCGCTGGAGCCCGGTTTCGGCATCACCGTGGGGAACGCCTTGCGCCGCGTCCTCCTCGCGGGGCTGGCGGGCGTGGCGGTCGACAGCGTGCGCCTCGAGGGCGTGTACCACGAGTTCTCGGAGATCCCCGGCGTCAAAGAGGACATGACCGATTTTATCCTGAACGTGAAGCAGATGCGCCTGCGGTCGACCTCCGACCAGGTCGGGACGCTGCGGCTCGACGTGAGCGGCGTCGGGCGCGTGACGGCGGCCGACGTCAAGTGCCCGCCTGAGGTGGAGATCGTCAACCCGGAGCTGCACCTGCTGTACGCCGACGATGCCGACGCGCGGCTGAGCATCGAGATGAGTGTGCGTCGTGGCAAAGGCTACGCCCCGGCGGAGGTCAAGGAGAACACGCCCATCGGGGTGATCCCGGTGGACGCGATCTTCTCGCCGATCCGCAAGGCGAACTTCACCGTCCAGGCGCTGCGCATCGGCGTGAACGTGTACGACCGGCTGGTGCTCGAGGTCTGGACGGACGGCTCGCTCAGCGCGCAGGATGCCGTCGCGCAGGCGGCTGACATGCTGGTGCAACACTTCGCCATCCTGGCCGGCTTCGGCGCGCAGGCCATCGCACGGCCGGAGCGCTACGCGCCGGCCGCGCTGCCGATCCCGGCGCAGATCTACGAGCGGCCCATCGAGGAGCTCGAGCTGTCGGTGCGCGCGTATAACTGCCTCAAGCGCGCCGGCATCACCAAGATCGGCCAGATCCTTGAGATGACCGAGGAGGACCTGCTCAACGTCCGCAACTTCGGGCAGAAGTCGCTGGACGAGCTGCGCGAGAAGCTGGCAGTGCACGGCTACTTGCACAGCTCGCGGCTGGCGCAGACGGTGGGCGTGGCCGAAGGGGTCGCCGCCGAGGAGGCCGAGGAAGAGCTCGAGGAGGAAGAGGCCGGCGCGGAGGTCTACGAGCCGGGAGTGCCGGCTGCGGCAGCCGAGGTGGCTCTCGAAGAGGCGGCGGCGGAGATCGAGGGCGTCGAGCTCGGGCCGGTCCGCGAGCCCGTGGTCGAGGTCGGGCCTCGGGCGCTCGCCGTGGGCGGCGAGGCGCTGCCGGCGGTGGCCTTCGAGGAGCTCGAGGTCGTCGAAGAGGACGAGGAAGAGGCGCGCCGCAAGGGCAAGCGGCCGGCGGCCAAGGCAAAGGGCCGGCGGCGTCCCATCATCGAAGAGGACTGGGAAGAGGAGACGTGGACCCTCGGCGAGGAAGCGGAAACGGGAGCGAAAGCGGAAGCGGAAGAGGAAGAGGAGGAGGAGGGGCTTCCCGTGCGCGGCAAGCGGCCGGACCGGCGGACGGCGCGCCGGCGCTGACGGCCCCTCCCCGGCGCCTCCTCCCGACGCGGAGACGCGGGGACGCGCGGAGACAGGGAGTGCGTGATGCGCCTCGGCGCACTGGAGGGATGAGAAGGGATGAAAAGGGGCGCGCAGAGGGGATGGGAATCCCCTCTGCGAACAAGCCTTTGGGGCGGGGTGGGGCGGGCATAGGCCGCCCGACGCGACTGGCACACGAGGTACAGGGGCATGCGACACGGCAAGGGACATCGGAAGCTCGGGCGGCCAACGGCCCACCGCATCGCGATGCTGCGCAACCTGGCGACCGACCTGATTCGCCACGAGCGCTTGATCACCACTGAGGCGCGGGCCAAGGCGCTGCGGCCCTTGGCCGAGCACCTGATCACGCTCGGCAAACAGGGCACGCTGCACGCGCGCCGGCAGGCGCTGACGACGGTGTACGACCCGTCGATGGCCGACAAGCTGATTCACGTACTGGCTCCGCGCTTCCGCGCCCGGCCGGGCGGCTATACGCGCATCGTGCGCCTCGGCCAACGGCGCGGTGACGCGGCGCCACTGGTGCAGATCAGCCTGGTCGAGTAGGCGCGCGGCGGTGTGGGCGTCCTGCGGCTAGTACTCGAGTACGATGGCGCGCGGTACCATGGCTTCCAGTGGCAGCCGAACGTCCCGACCGTACAGGGAGTGCTCGAGGACGCGCTGGCGCGGGTGACTGGCCAGCGGGGGCGCGTCGCCGCCGCCGGGCGCACTGACACTGGCGTGCACGCGCTTGGGCAGGTGGTGAGCTGCCGGCTCGACTGGCAGCGCGGTCTCGATGACCTGGTGCGCGCGCTCGACGGCGTGCTGCCGGAAGACGTGGCCGTCGTCGCGGCGAGCTGGGCCGAGCCAGGCTTTCATGCGCGGTTTAGCGCCAGCGGTCGGACGTATCGTTACGTGATCCTGAACCGGGTGGCGCCGAGCCCGCTGCGGCGGCTCCACGCGTTTCACGTGCGCCAGTCGCTCGATGTCACGGCGATGGACGAGGCCGCGCGGCTGCTCGAAGGGCGGCGCGACCTCGCAGTGCTGACCGGCCCGCGCGCGCAGCGCACCGTGCGCGACGTGCGGCGAGCGCGCTGCTGGCGCGAGGGCGATACGGTGCTCGTGGAAGTGGAGGCCGATGCGTTTCTGCCGCACATGATGCGGCATCTCGTCGGCGCGCTGCTCGACATCGGCCGGGGCCGGCTGGGCGTGGGTGCTTTCGCGCGCGCGGTCGCCACGGGCGAGCGCCGGGGCCTCGGTCCGGCGGCGCCGCCGCACGGGCTCTACTTGATGCGGGTGACGTACGATGGGGGACCTGCGATTGGGGGCGATGTAACGTGAGCCAAAAGACGCACGTGGTGAAGGCGGGCGACATCACTCGCGCGTGGTGGGTGGTCAACGCTGAGGGGCAGACGCTTGGGCGGCTCGCGGCGCGCATCGCCGCTGTGCTGCGGGGCAAGCACAAGCCGACGTTCACCCCACACCTCGACGTGGGCGACTTCATCATCGTCGTAAACGCCGAGAAGGTCACGACCACGGGGCAGAAGCTCGACCAAAAGATGTACTATAGCCACTCGGGCTATCCCGGCGGCATCAAGTCGCGGTCGCTGCGCACGATGCTCGAACGACATCCGACGCGGGTGGTCGAGTACGCTGTGCGCGGCATGCTGCCGAAAAACACGCTGGGCGAGCACATGTTCAAGAAGCTGAAGGTGTATGCTGGACCTAGCCATCCGCACGAGGCACAGCAGCCCAAGGAGCTGACACTGGTATGACCACGGCGACGGCGCGAACCTACTTCTACGGCGTGGGCCGGCGCAAGACAAGCGTGGCCCGCGTGCAGCTCGTCGCGGGGAGCGGGCAGGTGGTCATCAACGGCCAGCCCTTGCGCGAGCGCTTTAGCCGCCTGCTTTACCAGACGATGGTCATGCAGCCCCTCCGGGTGACGAACACGGCGGGCGACTACAACGCCGTCGTGCGCGTCGTCGGCGGTGGCGACTCGGGCCAGGCCGGGGCCATCAGTCACGCCGTCGCCCGCGCCCTCATCCGCGCCAACGCCGAGTTCCGCCCCCTGCTCCGCAAGGCCGGCCTGCTGACGCGCGACCCGCGTATCAAGGAGCGCAAGAAGTACGGGCTCAAGCGCGCACGCAAAGCGCCGCAGTACACCAAGCGCTAGTCGCGCGGGCCTTTTCGACGCGGGTTGTCTGCCCTCACCCTCCGCGCCTCTTCGCGCGCGAAGAGACGGAGCCGAGGGGGTGATACGCTGTCCGGCTCAGCGCTGGCGCGTTCGCTGGCCTCACCCCCTCTTCTCCCCCGCTCCGCTTGCTGAGAGGGGGGGCGGGGGGTGAGGTAAGACGCGCGGAATCGGGCAAGGCCGGGCGAAAGCGCAAGTCTTCAACCGGAAGCGGTATGAGGTGCGAGCGAGGACGCATGGCCGGCCGAACCCGGGCGCGCCGTAAGCGCCGAGCCGCAACCCACGATCTGCCCGTCGTCGCGCTACGCGAGGCAGCCGTGTTCCCTCGCGCCGTCCTGGCTGTGCCCGTCGGCGGCGGGGCCGGCGTGCGCGCCGTCGAGGCGGCGCTGGCCGGCCAGCGCTACGTATTCATCGCTACCTACCGTGGCACGCCGCCTGAGGGGCCTGCGGCGGCCGAGGGCGCCGCGGCCGCGAGGAGCGCGCCGGCCGCGGAGGCGCCGGCTGCGGCGCAGGGCGTGGCCTCCGCGGACGTCCGGCTCGTAGCCACCAATGAACCCGCCACGGTCGCGCCGTCGACGCCGCCGGGCGAGGTGGCGTCGGCGGCACCCCCTGCCCCGGGCGATGGCATGGCGGCCGAGGCGGCTGGCGCGTCGAGCGCCGGCACGGCGCCCGAGCAGTCAGAAGCCGCTCCTGACCCAGACAGCCTATCGCTCATCGGCACCACCGCGCAGCTTGGGCAGGTGCTGCGTCTGCCGGATGGCACGCTGCACGTCTGGCTCCAGGGGCAGCACCGCGCGCAGGCGCTGGCATACCGAGCGGCCGATGGCTACCTTGCCGTCACGGCGCAGGTCGTCAGCGAAGAGGTCACCGTCGACCTCGAGCTCGAGGCCCTGGTGCGGCTGGTGCGCACGCTCTTCGACCGCTTCGCAAAGCTGGCGCGCGACGTGCCGGAGGAGGCCGGACTCGCGGCGCGGAACATCGAGAACCCGAGCTGGCTGGCCGACTTCGTGGCGTACTCGTGCGATCAGCTTGACGCGCCGACGCGCCACGAGCTGCTCCAGACCATCGATCCCCGGCAGCGCCTGCGCCGCGTGGCCATGCTGCTCGCCCACCACGTCGAGGTACTCGAGCTGCGCCACAAGATCGAGGAAGAGGTCCACCGCGTCATCGAGAAGGCGCAGCGCGAGTACCATCTGCGCGAGCAGCTCAAGGCCATTCGCCGCGAGCTGGGCGAGGATGACCCTGAGCAGGCCATCGTGCAGCAGGTGCGCGGCCAGGTCGCCGCGGCGGGCATGCCGCCCGAGGTCGAGGAGCGCGCGCTGCGCGAGGTCGAGCGCCTCGCGCACATCCCGTTCGCCTCACCGGAGACGGCGGTCATACGCGCCTATCTCGACTGGCTGGTGACCCTGCCATGGCGCGGCGAGACCGAGGACCAGCTCGACATCGCCGCGGCGGCGAAGGTGCTCGACGCCGACCACTACGGGCTGCGCAAGGTCAAGGAGCGCATCCTGGAGTACATGGCTGTCCGGCAGCTCACGGCCCAGCGGCTGCGTAGCCCAGTGCTGTGCTTCGTCGGCCCGCCGGGCGTGGGCAAGACGTCGCTGGGCCGCTCGATCGCCCGCGCGCTGGGCCGGCGCTTCGTGCGCCTCTCGCTGGGCGGCCTGCGCGACGAGGCCGAGATTCGCGGCCACCGGCGCACGTACGTCGGCGCCATGCCCGGCCGGATCATCCAGGGGCTGCGCACGGCGGGCATGCGCAATCCCGTGTTCATGCTCGACGAGCTGGACAAGGTGGGCGCGGACTTCCGCGGCGATCCGTCCGCGGCGCTGCTCGAAGCGCTCGACCCGGAGCACAACCATAGCTTCAGCGACCATTTCCTCGAGGTGCCGTTCGACCTCTCGCGCGTGCTGTTCATCGCTACGGCCAACGTGCTGCACACTGTCCCGCCAGCGCTGCGCGACCGCCTGGAGGTCATCGAGCTGCCGGGCTACTCGGAGGACGAGAAGCTGCACATCGCGCGGCGCTTCTTGCTGCCGCGCCAGAGTGCCCAGCACGGACTGGCCGCGCCGCACCTCGCCGTGGCCGATGGCGTGCTGCGCACCATGATCCGTGAGTACACGCGCGAGGCCGGCGTGCGCGACCTCGAGCGGCAGATCGCCACGTTGTGCCGCAAGGCGGCGCGTCGGCTGGCGACGGGCCCGCAGTCGTCGGCGCGGATCAGCGCGGCCCACGTACAGCGCTACCTCGGGCCGCCGCGCTTCCTTTATGGCGCAGCGGAGGAGCACGACGAGGTGGGCGTGGCTGCCGGCGTCGCCGTGACGCCGACCGGCGGGGAGCTAATCTCGGTTGAGGTCAATATCCTGCCCGGCAGGGGCGATCCCCTGCTGACCGGGCAGCTCGGCGAGGTCATGCAGGAGTCGGCCCACGCCGCGCTGAGCTACGTGCGCAGTCGGGCGGCTGACCTCGGCCTGGCGCACGACTACTTCGACCAACACGTCGTCCACGTGCACGTGCCGGCCGGCGCGGTGCCGAAGGACGGCCCCTCGGCCGGCGTCACCATCGCCGTGGCGCTGGTTTCGGCGGCCACCGGCCGGCCGGTGGCGCGCGACCTAGCGATGACCGGCGAGATCACGCTCCGCGGCAAGGTGCTGCCGGTGGGCGGCCTGAAAGAGAAGCTGCTGGCCGCCCACCGCGCCGGGATCGCCACCTTCGTGCTGCCCGAAGAGAACCGCCGCGACCTGGCGGACGTGCCGGCGCGTGTGCTCAAGCGCCTGCACCTGCTCTGCGTCGGGGGCATCGAGGAGGTGCTGGACGTGGCGCTGCGCCCGCTGCCGCGCGCTGCGGAGCAGGTCGCCTAGCCCCGCCGCCGCGCGTCCCGGCCCGTGCTCTACGCCTTCGCGCCCTTGATCTCGATGCGCCGCGCCTTGGCCTCCTCGGCCTTCGGCAGGGTCAGCACGAGCACGCCGTTCTCGTAGCGCGCCTCGGCCTTGTCGGCCTGCACCGCCTTGGGGAGCTGCAGCGCACGCGCGAACTGGCCGTAGCGCCACTCCTGGTACACGTAGCTGTCGCGCTGGACGGCCTCGTCGCGCTTGATCTCCCCGCGGATCACCAGCGTGTCGCCGCTGACGGTGATCTCCACGTCCTCGGGCTTGACGCCGGGCAGCGGCGCGCGGACGACGACGTCCTTGTCGGTCTCGTGCATGTCGACGGGCAGCGCCATCGCGCCGCCGCGGGCGCCACGCACAGGCTGGAAGAACGTGTCCTCGAACAGCCGGTCCATCATTTCACGAAGCGAGACGAGCTCCGAAAACGGCTGCCAGCGGGTGAGGCTCATCGGTACCCTCCGAGCGAGATGTCGTGCAGCCTGCAGGCCTTCGGCCACAGTTCCATGATGAGCGCCGAGGCGTTAGAAGGGCGTTGGAGCGATGTAAGAAGCTCGTTAGCGTTGGCGCCCGTCAGCGGCCTAGCAAGTCGCCGGCGAGATAGCGGCGCAGCGTGGCCTCATGCTGCGGAAACGTGATGGCCGCGACGATGTCGCCGGCCGCCAGGACTGTGTCGCCGCGCGGGATGAGGATCTGTTGGTTGCGACGGATGGCGACGAGGACCGTGTCGGGCGGGAGGCGCAGGTCGCGCACGCGCCGCCCGGCGAGCTCGGAGGCCGGCGCCAGCTCGATCTCCAGCAGCCGCGTGCTGGCTAGCGAGCCGATGCGCAGCTCTCCCAGCCCGGCCGGCAGAGGCATCCGCGGTAGGGCCTGGGCGTAGGCGGAGATGATATCCGTGCGCCGCAGCACGCCGACCAGCCGCCGCGGTCCACCGCGCTCGACGACCGGAATGCGGCCGACGTGCGCCGCCCCGGCGCGGCTGAGCACCTGGTGCAGCGTCTCGTCGGGATGGGCGGCGATGAGATCGGTGGTCATAATGTCGGCCACGCGCAAGGTCGTGTCCGTGCTCGGCGTGCCTTGGAGCACAGCGTTTTCCAGGTCGCTGAGTGTCACGATGCCCGCCAGACGGCCCTGCCGATCGACCACCGGGAAGCCGTGGTATCCGGTGCGGCTGAAGCGCGCGGCCAGGTCGCGCAGAGACAGGTCCGGCTGGACGGTGCTGAAGTCGCGTGTCATCGCCTCCGCGACACGGACCGCATCCATCGGATTCTGCGTGAGCCCGGACGGCAGGCGGATGCCGCGGCGCGCGAGGACCATAGTCGCCACGGACTCGGGATGCAGGCGCTGCGCCGCGACGACGCTCACGGCC
>JACQUS010000043.1 GCA_016210125.1 Chloroflexota bacterium
CTGCCCAACGCCGTCGCGCTCTTCGGCATGGCCTTCAACGGCACGCGGGTGATCGGCCCGGCCATCGCCGGCGCGCTGCTGGTCTCGGTCGGGCCGACGGGGGGCTTCGCGCTGACGGTCGTCGGCCACCTGGTCATGGTCGTGATGCTCGCGCAGATGAAGGCCACGCCGGTCGATGCGCTGGCGCCCTCTGTCGGCATGCTGCGCAGCCTAGGCGAGGCGTTCGCCTACATCTGGCGGACGCCGCGCATCTGCGGCGCGCTGCTTCTGGCCGCGGCGACGAGCGTGCTCGGCATGCCCTATCTGACGTTCCTGCCGGTTTTCGCCGAGGCGCGCCTGCAGGTCGGCGCGGCCGGCCTGGGCATGCTCGTCACCGCCGTCGGCGTGGGGGCTATGAGCGCCCTGCTGGTCCTAGCCGCGGCCCGCGAAATCCGCCACCGCGGACCGCTCACGCTCTACGGCGCCGGAGCGTTCGGTCTGTGCGTCGCTGCCTTCGCCTGGTCGCCCTCCTTCGCCGTCTCGCTGGCGCTGCTGGCGCTCGTCGGGGTGATGACCTCGGTGTCGTTCTCCAGCGTGGCCACGGTGCTCCAGGGCGAGGTGCCGGACGCGCTGCGCGGCCGCGTGATGAGCGTCTACATCCTCACTTGGGGCCTCGTGCCGCTCGGGCAGCTCGGGCTCGGCGCCGTGGCCGAGCAGTTCGACGTGGCCGTGGCGGTGAGCGTCGGCGGGCTAGCCTGTGCCCTGCTGGCCCTGGCCATCTGGTGGCGCGTGCCGAGCCTGCGCAGCGACGCCGTGCCGACGACGCCGTAGAGTGTTAGACTTCCTTGAAAAGGCGGAGGCTGGGCGATGGAGAGCAAGTTCACGTACGAGGGTTTCACCTTCGACGACGTGCTGCTGGTCCCGGCCAAGTCGGACGTTCTTCCGAAGGACGTCTCTATGGCGACGCGGCTCACGCCGAGTATCCGCCTGAACATCCCCCTCGTCTCCGCGGCCATGGACACCGTCACCGAGGCGCGCCTGGCGATCGCTCTCGCGCGCGAGGGCGGCATCGGCGTTATCCACCGCAACCTGTCGATCGAGGCTCAGGCCGAGGAGGTCGACAAAGTCAAGCGCTCCGAGTCGGGCATGATCGTCGACCCAATCACGCTGGCGCCTGACCATCTGCTCGCCGATGCCTTGGCGGTGATGGAGAAGTACCACATCTCCGGCGTGCCGATCACCGAGAACGGCAAGCTCGTCGGTGTCCTGACCAACCGCGACCTGCGCTTCGCCGACAACCTGCAGCTTCCCATCCGCGAGCTGATGACCAAGGAGAATCTCATCACCGTGCCCGTGGGCACGACGCTGGAGCAGGCCAAGGAGCTGCTGCACCGCCACCGCATCGAGAAGCTTCCGGTGGTGGACGACCATTTCCGGCTGAAGGGGCTCATCACGGTCAAGGACATCCAGAAGCGCGAGAGCTATCCACGGGCGACCAAAGACGACCTTGGCCGGCTGCGCGTGGCTGCGGGCGTCGGCGTGGGCGCCGATGCGGCGGAGCGCGCCGGAACGCTGGTCGAGGCCGGCGTGGATGCGCTGGTCGTCGACACGGCCCACGGGCACGCGCGCGCCGTCCTGGAGATGGTGCACCGCCTGAAGGCGCGCTTCAAGGTCGACATCATCGCCGGCAACGTGGCCACGGCCGAGGCCACGCGCGACCTCGTCGAGGCCGGCGCCGACACGGTGAAGGTGGGCGTCGGCCCCGGCTCCATCTGTACGACGCGCATCGTCGCCGGTGTGGGCATGCCGCAGCTCAGCGCCGTCTGGGAGTGCTACCAGGTGGCGCGACGCTATGGCGTGGCGATCATCGCCGACGGCGGCATCCAATACTCGGGCGACATCGCCAAGGCCGTGGCCGCCGGCGCGGACTGCGTGATGATCGGCAGTCTCTTCGCCGGCGTCGACGAGAGCCCGGGCGAGGTTGTCTTCGCTCACGGCGAGCGCTTCAAGGAGTACCGCGGCATGGGCTCCATCGGCGCCATGAAGCAGCGCTACAGCAAGGACCGCTACTTCCAGGAGGACGCCGACGCACCGAGCAAGGTCGTCGCCGAGGGCGTCGAGGGCCAGGTGCCGTACAAGGGCCCGTTGAGCAACCTGGTCGCCCAGCTCATCGGCGGGCTGCGCGCGGCCATGGGCTACGTGGGCGCGCCCGACGTCCCGACGATGCAGCGTGAGGCGCGCTTCGTGCGCATCACCAGCGCCGGCCTGCGCGAGAGCCACCCGCACGACGTGGTGCTGACGAAGGAAGCGCCGAACTACGGCTGGCGCTAGCCGCCTGACCCCTCATCTGAGAGCGCTCCGCGCCAGCGGGCTGCCCCACCCCGCCCCGAAGGACCCCCAGAGGGGCGAAGCCCCTCTGGACTCCCCCTGCGGCGCAGTCGCTCTTCATTCGCTTCAGGCGTCCCCAGGCGACCTGGGCAGCTCCCCTGACCTCCGGCCCGCGGCGACCCCTCCTTGCCCCGGCCGGCCGAGGTTCGAGGTGGGCGGCGCGGAGCGCGCCGCGAGCCGGCCGAGGCGGCCCCGAGCATCTCTCGCCCCTGCGCCGCGCGTCGTTGCTCCGCTGCTCCGTTGCTCCGTTGCTCCGTGCCCTGGTACACTCCAGACGACCACAGCGCGAGAGAAGCACCGTGCGCACGGTCAAGATCGTCGTCGAGCACCATCCCGACGGCTACGTCGCCTACCCGCTGGGCTTGCGCGGCGTCGTCGTCGGCCAGGGCGATACGGCCGAGCAGGCGCTGGCCGAC
>JACQUS010000535.1 GCA_016210125.1 Chloroflexota bacterium
CCCCTCTGCGTCTCAACCCGGGGGTGGGGTGGGGCAGGCGCCGCCGGCGAAGCTGCTTTCACAGGAGTGGTCGATGCGCCGCGGCACACCGGTGGGGATGAACAGGGGCGAGGGTTAGGACCTAACCCCCCGGCCCCCTTCCCGGCGCGGGACGGGGGAGTCCAGAGGGGGCTTCGCCCCCTCTGGACTCTCTCGGGGTGGGCCGGCGTAGCAGCGACCGTCATTTTCAGGGGCGCTTCGGGAATGCCGTTCGAGATGGGGCGGTTCGGGCCGGCCGCGAGGGCCGCTGTGAAAGGAGCGCGTGTGATCCGTGCCTGAGCAGGGAGCTGCGCGAGTCCGCCTCGGCCAGCCGGCCTCGCTGGCGCCGGAGTACCCAGAGGGCCACGCGCCAGCGGCGCTGCGCGCCGGCCAGCCGCTGGCGCCGGCCGAGGGCGTCAGCTACTATGGCCGCCCGCCGATCAAGAAGCCGCACTGGGAGTGGCAGGTGCCGACCTACCTGTGGGTCGGCGGTGTCGCCGCCGGCAGCTACCTGGTCGCCCTGCTCGCCGACCTCGGCGGTCGGCCCGCCGAGCGGCCGCTGGTCCGCTGGGGCCGCTATCTCACGGTGCTAGGTCTGCTCGCAAGCCCGACCCTGCTCATCGACGACCTCGGCCGGCGCGAGCGCTTCCATTATATGCTGCGGGTCTTCAAGCCGCGCTCCATGATCAATCTTGGGACGTGGACGCTGACGCTCTTCGGCGCCTGCGGCGGCGCCCTGGGCGTCGCGCAGCTCGTCGAGGATGTCGGCCCCCGCCCATGGGCGGCCGTCCTGCGCGGTCCGGCGCGCGTTCTCGGCCTGCTCGGCGTGCCCGTGGCCGCGCTGCTCGCGACCTACACCGGCGTGCTGCTCTCCGCGACCGCAGTGACCGCCTGGGCCAGGGCCTCGCTGCACCTCGCGCCGCTGTTCTTCTCGTCGGCGCTGGCGACGGGCGCGGCGGCCGTGGCCCTGGCGGCGCGCCCGCCCGACGGCGGGGCCCGCCGGCGGCTGGGCCGCGTGCTGGTCGCCGCGCTGGGCGTCGAGCTGCTGCACGCCGCCCTGCTGGAGCGCCGTCCTGCCGCCGCCGGCGCCCGGTCGCCGGCCGGACGGAACCGAGCCCTCCACCGCGCCAGCCAGGGCCTGGGGCTGCTGCTGCCACTGGCCCTGCTCGTGTCGCCGGCGCTGCGTGGGTCGGCGCCAGGCCGCACGGCGCTGAGCATCGCGGCGCTGGCGACGCTTGCCGGGGGCTACCTGATGCGCTGGGCGATCGTCGCAGCCGGCAAGGAAAGCGCCGAGCGGCCCAGCGACTACTTCGACTGGACGCGGGCAACGGCGCAGGGCGAGGAGCACGTGGCGCGCACCGTCGCCGGGCGGGGCGGCGGCCCCGTGGTGCCGCGGTGAAGAGGCGCTGGGGTAATCGTCCGCGCAGCGCGCGCCCGCCGGCGGCGGCCGCCGGTGCCTCAGGGCGCGGCGACGTCGCCGGCACGGTGATCCTCGTCAGCGAGGACCGCTTCCGCCTCGTCGACGACCTTGGGCGCGGCTATCTCTTCACGCTGTCCCGGAAGGCTGGGCTCGATCCCGACGAGCTGGCGCGCTGGGCCGACGCTGGCCGGCGCGTCTCGGTCGCCTACCGCGGGGAGCCCGACGTTGGGGCCATTGCCGAGCGCGTGCGGCCGGTCGACGGTGCGCGGTGAGTGTCAGCCTACCGCGCACAGCACCGCGCAGCGCCCCGGCAGCGCGACGGCGCGCGTCACGCCACGACCCCGCCAGGCCACCCGCTCACCGGAGCCGCCGTAGCGCCGCGCCGCCGTGTTGAGCAGCACGCGCCACGGCCCAGGCGGCAGCGCCGCCAGAAACGGCTCGTCGGCCGACACGAGACGCGCCGGCGGCCCGAAGTTGGCCAGCAGCACCCGCTGGCCGGCGCCGCTCCAGCGATGGACGGCGACGATCTGCTCGCCCAACGCAGTGGCGCGCGTCCGGCGGCGGTCCTGCGCGGCGAGCACCGTGTCGGAGCGGCGGACGCGCAGCAGGTCGCGGTACAGACGCAGCACGGCCGCGTTGCGTCGCCGCTCGCCCATGTCAAGCTGCGAGCGCCGAAAGGTCTGCTCGGCCTGCGGATCGGGGATCGTCTCGCGAAGCACCGGGTCGCGGAAGGCGGCGAAGTGCCGAAACTCGTCGCGCCGCCCCGCGGTCACGAGCCGGCCTAGCTCGGGCACGTGGTCGGTAAAGTACAGGAACGGCGACGAGGCGGCGAACTCCTGGCCCATGAACAGCAGCGGCGTCTCCGGCGCGAGCAGCAGGACGGCCGAGGCCACAGCGTAGCGCGGCGCGTCGACCAGGTGGCTGAGGCGCTCGCCGTGGGCGCGGTTGCCGACCTGGTCGTGGTTCTGGATGCAGAACACGAACGCGCGGGCCGACTCGTCGGTGACGACCGTGCCGCGCGGCCGGCCGAAGTGGCGCGACGGCTGGCCCTGGTAGACGAAGCCGTCCTGAATCGCGTGGGCGATCTCGGCCGTCGTCCCGCGGTAGTCGCGAAAGTAGCCTTCGTGATCGCCGGTCAAAAAGACGCGCACCGCGTGGTGGAAGTCGTCGGCCCAGAGGTCGTCGAGGCCGTAGCCGCCGCGCTCAGTCGGGCGGATGAAGCGCACGTCGTTGTCGTGGTCCTCGGCGATGATGACCACCGGCCGTCCGGCGGCGGCCCGCGCCCGCTCGGCCAGCTCGGCCAGGATGTGGCGCGGGCTGCGGTCGAAGATGGCGTGCGTGGCGTCGAGGCGCAAGCCGTCCACGCGGTACTCGACGAGCCAGTAGCAGGCGTTCTCGATCACCAGCTCGCGCGCCCAGCGGCTGCCCGGCCCGTCGTAGTTGATGGCCTCGCCCCAGGGCGTGCGGTAGCGGTCGGTGAAGTAGTCATCGCTGTAGGCGCGGAGGTAGTTGCCGTCTGGCCCCAGATGGTTGTAGACCACGTCGAGGACCACGCCGAGGCCAGCGCGGTGCGCCGTGTCGACCAGCCTCCGCAGCCCGCGCGGCCCGCCGTACCCGTGGTACGGTGCGTAGAGGTCGACGCCGTCGTAGCCCCAGTTCCAGCGCCCGGGGAACTCGGCCACCGGCAGCAGCTCGACGGCTGTCACGCCGAGGCGCTTCAGCGCGCCGAGCTGTCCGACCACGCCCCCGAACGTGCCGCCCGGCGTGAACGTCCCGACGTGGCACTCGTAGATGACCAGGCCGTCCGCGCGTAGGCCGGGCCACGCGCCGTCGCGCCAGGGGACCGCGCGCGGGTCGACCACCGCCGACGGACCGTGCGGGCCTTCCGGCTGCGAGCGCGAGCACGGATCGGGATAGCTCGGGCCGCCGTCGAGACGGTAGCGGTAGCGCGCCCCGGCCCGCACGCCGGGGACGAGCCCCGCGTGGAAGCCGTCGTCGGCCGGACTGAGCGGGTAGTGCGCCGTCCGGCTTCGCCGGTAGAGCTCGACCTCGACCCGCCGCGCCCTGGGCGCCCAGACGCGGAAGCGCGTCCCTTCCGGTAGGACCTGCGCGCCGAAGGGCAGCTCCCAGCGCGGCCGGCTCCGCGGCGGCGGCTCGCCGGGCTTCACGGCTCGCGGGCGCCACGCGCGGCGCCCACCTTCGCGGCTCCGCGAGAACCCGGCGGGCCGCCGTGCGCGCGGGCGATGAGCGCCCAGGCGAGCAGCACGGCCAGCATGGCCAGGCCGTTGACGATCATCGACAGGCCGTGCGCGCGCCGGAAGAGCTCGTCCCCCGCGGGCGTGCCAGCCAGGGCGCGGGCGGCGCCGATCTGCGGCTCGATCCACGTGGTCGCGCCGAGCATGCCCAGCCAGGCGAGGGCGATGAGCGCGGCGAGCAGTATCGCGGCCGGTGCGCGCTCACGCGAGGCCCGCGCACTGGCAATCACCGTGCTCGCGCCGAGCAGCAGGACGCCTAAGGTAAAGTAAATGGGGAACAGCGTGTTGACGACGGCGGCGAAGACCGGCCGCTCCACGGTGGCGAAGAGGCGCGGCGCCGCGACGACCGTGAAGAAGAAGGCGCTGCCGCTCCAAAGCGCCAGCGGCAGGAGCAGCGCGAGGTTGGCGAGTGCTCGCACCGAGCGGCCCCCATCTTGGCACCAGCCGACTGCTTCAAGGCTACCGCCCCCCCTTGCCGTGGTCAAATCGAGTGCCCGCCAGGCCTGGGCCGAAGTGAAAATGATCGGCGTCCTGCGGCTCGGCGCCATCGGCGACACGCTGCTGGCCGCCAGCGCGCTGCTGGCGCTGCGCTGCTGGCAGCCGACCGCGCGGATCGGCCTCGTCGCACGCGGCGACGTGGGCCGGGTGCTGCACGTCTGCGGCGTCGTCGACGAGGTCGAGGACGTCGACGGCCCGCTCGGCGCGTGGCTCGTCGGCGCCGTCGGCGCGGCGCTGCCGGCCGCCCGGCTGTCGCCGCTAGCGGCGCCCGACCTCGCCGTGGTCTGGCGGCGGCAGGGCGGCGAGGAGGTCGCGGGGCGCTGGGCCACGCTCGGGGCGCGGCACACGCACCAGGCGCCCTCCCTCCCGCCGCCGGAGACGCGGCAGCACGTAGCCGACCACCTCTTGGGCACGCTGGCGCCACTGGGCATCGCGCGGCCGCCAGGCCCGCTCGCGCTGCCACATCGCGCCGCGCTCGTCGAGCGCGGGCGGGCGATCGTCGTCGCACGCGGCCTGCGCCGGCGCGCGTTCGTTCTACACCCCGGCAGCGGCGGCCCGACGAAACGCTGGCCGCCGGCGTCCTTCGCCGCGCTCGGGCGGGCGCTGGAGCAGCACGGCGACGTCGTGCTCCTGGGCGGGCCGGCCGACGCGGAGGCGGTGGCCGCGGTGCTCGACGCCGCCGGGCGAGCGTGGCCCGCGCTGCGCCAGGCGCCGCTGGCCGACGTCGGCGCGCTGCTGGCCGTCGCGGCGGCCTACGTAGGCAACGATAGCGGTCCCAGCCACCTCGCCGCGCTGGTCGGCTGCCCAACGGTGGCGCTCTACGGTCCTACCGACCCGGCCGTCTGGGGCGCGCGCGGGCCGCGCGCACGCTCCCTGCTGCCGCCGGGCGTCGACTTGGCCGGCTGGCGGCCGGCCGCGGTGGCCGACATCCCGCCAGCGGCCGTGCTCGACGCGCTACGCGACCTGCGCATCCTCGCGGTGCCCTAGCGGCAGCCCTGCACGCGGGGGACGGCGCGCCGTACGAAGGCGAGCGCAGTCTGACCGGAGTCGGCCGCCAGTGGGCCGGCCCGCCGGGCGACGAGCCGCGAGCCTCGCCATCCAAAGCGCCGAAGGCTTCGACGCGGCCGTCGTCCTCTGCCTGCTACGGCCCGCCGGCCCAGGCCGTAGCCCGTCGGCCGGTAGGCGGCCCGCGCGGCGCCGCTGAGA
>JACQUS010000515.1 GCA_016210125.1 Chloroflexota bacterium
ACCCTCGACCGTGCTATAGTCGCCGCGTACCGTCGGCCGGGCCCGCAGCCCGCGCGGGGGGCGCACTATACGCAAAGAGGCTGCCATTTGGCAGCCTCCACCGCATCCTGGGGGATAACGGCACCCAGGCCTGCCGGCCCCGTCTGGGGTGAGTGCACTATACCACATGCGACACGCGCCCGCTTGCGCGCTCGGGCACGAGAGGCGAGGGTGTCCCCGGCCGTGGGACTCGGTCGCGGGTCGCGCAGCCAGGACGACTACGGCGAAAGCGCGAGTGCTAACGACAAAACGGTACGCAGAGGCGCACAACGAAGGCTCGCTCCCGAGGCGACGCCAGGGGCGGCGCGCATGTCCGCCTCGTAGCGCCTCGGCGAGGGCTCGGCGCCCGGCCCGCGTGCAGCTAGCGGCCGCCGCGCGCTGCGGCGTAGCGCTGGGCGACGTTGGCCCAATTGACCGTGTTCCACCACGCGGCCACGTAGTCAGGCCGCCGGTTCTGGTACTTCAGGTAGTAGGCGTGCTCCCACACATCGACGCCGAGGATCGGCGTGAGGCCCTCCATGAGCGGCGTGTCCTGGTTGGGCGTGCTCTCGACGACCAGGTTGCCACTGCGGTCGAGGCTCAGCCAGGCCCAGCCGCTGCCGAAGCGGCCGACGGCCGCCTGGGTGACCTGCTGCTTGAGGGCGTCGAACGCTCCGAAGGTCTTGCTGATCGCGTCGGCCAGCGCGCCGGCCGGCGCGCCGCCGGCGTTCGACCCCATGATCTCCCAGAACAGCGTGTGGTTGGCGTGGCCGCCGCCGTTGTTGCGCACGGCGGTGCGGATGTCGTCCGGCACAGCGTTCAGGTTGCCCAGGAGCTCCTCGAGGCTCTTGCTCCCGAGCTCGGGGTGCTTCTCCAACGCGGCGTTGAGGTTGTTCACATAGGCCGCGTGGTGGCGGTCGTGGTGGATCTGCATCGTCAGGGTATCGATGTGCGGCTCGAGCGCCTCATAGGGATAGGGCAACGGCGGGAGCTGGAACGCCATCGTCGGGCCTCCCTAAGCAAGCTGGCAACTGGCTAATTGGCTCAGCCGCCTTAGGGCAGTATAGCACTCACCGTTGAGCAGCGTCAATCGGCCCTCACGCGCTCAGCTCGACTACACTCGGCCAGCCGAGGAGCCAGGACAGCGCAGTGCCGGCCACCGCGGCGGCGACCAGCAGCAGCGTCGTCGCCACCAGGGCCGGCCGCGCGCCCAGGCCGGCGCGCCGCGCCGCGCGGTCGAGCCCGCCCATAGTCGGCCAGAGCAGGGGGATGTTGAGCAGCGCGCTCGACATCGCCGCCAGCGCGGCGCCGGTGGCGGCGACCTCGGCGCCGAGCTTACCCTGCGCGACGAGGGTCGCCGCCGTTGCTGTCGTCGAGGCGCTGCTGACGAGGCCGCCGACTGCCGCCACGGCGTAGAAGCCGCCGTCGCCGAGCGCACGCTGCGCCAGGTCGCCGGCGATGGCGATGCTCAGGAAGAGCGCGCCGAAGCGCAGCGCCGTCTGAAGGGAGAACGGCGACGCCTGGCGCAGCCCGGTGCCCGACGCCTCGGGATCGCGCTGCGGACGCCAGGCGACGGCGACGGCCAGGCTGGCCAGCAGCATGGCCCCGAACGCCGGCGCCGCCGCGAGCGCTGCCGCCGGGGCCAGAAGCGCGAGCAGCACGACGTTGCGCAGCAGCATCGCCGTATTGGCCAGCGCCACGCCCGGCACCACGACCTGCTGGAGCACGCTATCGCGTTTGCGCAAGCGCGCGGCCAGCTCGGCGATGGCCACGCTGCTGTTGACCAGGCTGCCGAGGAACAGCCCGTATACGAGCCCGCGCACGCCGTAGATGCGCAGCAGTACGTAGTTGACGAAGCCGAGCGCGGAGACGAGCACCACTGTCAGCCAGGCCTGGCGCAGGTGGACCAGCCGCCAGCGGTCGACGTAGCCCTCGGGCAGCACCGGGTAGACGACGAAGGCGATGATGCCGAAGATCACCGCCGCGCGCACCTCGGACTCGCTCAGTCCGAGGGCGAAGCCGCGCAGTGGCTGTTTCCACGAGAGCAGCGCCGCGGTGGCGACGCCGGCGGCGATGGCCGGGAACAGATGGCCGTTTCCGGCCAGCACCCCGGCGATGGCCACGACGCTCAGCGCCACCGCCGTGGTCAGCTCGAGCTCCTCGCCGCGCACCACGTGCCCAGCCACGTTGGCGGCGATGACCAAGCCCACCATCGCCACGGCGACTACGGCCATGGCCTCCGACGCCAGCCCACCGGCGGCGCCGAGCAGCCCGGCCAGGCCGAAGGTGCGCACGCCCATCTCCTTGCCAGCGCGCTCGCGCTCGATGCCGACGAGCAGGCCGAGCAGCAGCGCCAGCAGCAGCCGCTGGAGAATGGGCATGTAGGGCCAGAGGTCGGGCGGCGGCACGGCTATCTTCCTCGTGGGCCGGCCCCGGCAGTGGTACGCCCGCGGCGCGGCGCCTGCCCTCCATTGTCACACAGTCCACCCGCACGTGGCGGCGCAGGGAGGACCTAACCCCGCGGCCCCCTGCTTGCGCCGGGAATGGGAGTTGCCCATGTCGCTACGGGGAGGACCTAACCCCGCGGCCCCCTGCTTGCGCCGGGAATGGGAGTTGCCCATGTCGCT
>JACQUS010000536.1 GCA_016210125.1 Chloroflexota bacterium
CCGCTGCTCCTCCTCCAGCACGCGCGCCGCCCGCGCGTTGCAGGCGTCGGCCGTCGCCAGGGTGCGGTCGTGCACTTTCTCCACCAGGTGCTTGCCCCAGGCGGCCAGGTGCGCGAAGTCGGTCGCCTGGCCGTTGGCGCCCTCGCCATAGACCTCGACGTCGTTGACCACCTGCCCGCCGGCGCCGCCGTACTGCGCCCGCCCGATGGGGTGCTGGCCGTCGCCGTAGCTGTGGGCGCTGGCGTCGTCCGGCGTTGGGCTCAGCGCCGTTGCCCGCGCCGGGTCGAGGTGCGCCGGGTCCTGGTCGCGCCAGAAGCGCACGTAGGTGCCGACCGCGCGCAGGCAGCGCCGCAGCGCGGCGCCCAGGCTCTCGCCCTCGGCCACGGTGAGCGGCGCGGCGAGCTCCTCGACTCGCCGCGCCGGGTGGACGACGAAGCTGCTGAAGGTCTGGAGCATGCGCGCGCTGTCGAAGTCGTAGAGGTCGGCGGCCACGTAGCCGCAGAGCCAGGTGGCTACGTCCTCGGCGGTCACCCCGGTGCCGAACACGAGCTCCCGCGGGCTGCGGATGCGGTCGAGGTGCCCCCAGGCGTCGAGGGCATAGACCGTCGCCCAGGCGCGGCCCTCCTGGCGGTGGGAGACGACGCGGTCGACGTAGCACGGCGGCAGCAGGCTGACCTCGCTGCCGCTCGCCAGGCGGTAGCCCAGGCCCAGGACGACCTCCGACCCGGGCCGCAGGGCGCGGAATGGGCCGCTCTGGCCGGCCGCGCTCAGCGCGCCGTCGTCGTTGGCCAGCTCCAGGCGCAGGCTCGCCGGGCGCATGCCGCCCGGGTCGTGGTAGCGCAGCCCGACCAGCCGGTCACTCACGTCGAGCACGTCCTCGCCTGCGCCCGTGAAGCGCGGCGCGCGGTAGGCCTGGCGCGTGCCGACGAGGTAGTAGTAGTCGCCAGCCTGGAGGATGGTCAGGCCATAGGTAGGCGCCAGCGCCAGGGCCAGGGGCAGGCCGTCGGTCAGCCGCTCCTCGGCCGGGCTCAGCGCCACGACGCAGCGGCGGGCGCTGCGCAGCGGTGAGGTCTCGACGTAGGCGAAGATCTTGCGCCAGACGGCGCTGCCGGTCAGGAAGCTGGGCCACTCCCAGCGCCAGCCACTGTCGGCGCCGGCCTCCAACAGCGTGCCGCGGGCCTGCCAGCCGGGACCATCGGGCACCCAATAGAGGTGGCTCAGCCGGTAGCTGCCCTCGGCGACGATCGCGCGCACCTGGTCGTACGCGTTGAACTGCGCAGCGATGGCTTGAACGGTGCCCAGGTCGGTCGTCCCGCCGCCGTCGGTCCACCCGCTGCCCTGCTCGTAGCGCAGGTAGAGCGTCGGCGGGCCGAGGCCACCGCCGGCGTAGACGATGGCCCAGCGCGCCAGGCTCGGGTGGGCGCACAGCGCCAGCTTCTCCGCCGGGGCGCTGGCCGTGAAGGCGACCGTCGGGCTGCCCCACGTCCGGCCGTCGTCGCTCGACTCGACGACGAGCACGGTGCTGTCCACCCCGGCGTAGGCCATGCGCACCCGCCCCTGCGCCGCGCCGTACGCGCAACTCACTGGGCAGGCCGGCGTGCCCTCGTAGCCGTTGCTGGCGATGGTCGTCCAGCTCTCCCAGACCGCCGCGCCGCCGCCCAGGTCGGCCGGCGCGACGCGGCAGACGTCGATGGCCGCCTGACCGCCGCCCAGGTCGCGCGAGCGCACGCGGACGATGCCGCCATCGCCCACCACGGCCGCCGCGTGCGGCCGCTCCGGGCTGCCGGCGCTGGCGAAGAGCTGCGCCCAGGCGAAGCGCTCGAACTCCACCGGCCGGTCGCGGAAGCGCAGCAGGAAAGCCGGCTCGCCCCCACCCGAGCGCTGCTGCGCGAGCAGGGCGCCGGAGAGCGTGCGCATACCGTGTCACCTCCGAAGCTGACGGCTCTCAGCTCGCAGCGTCCAGCTCTCAGCTCTTGGCTGACGGCTGATGGCTGACAACTGACGGCTGACGGCTGACAACTGATGGCTGATCGCTATAGGACCAGCCCGGCCAGGCCGGGCACAGGCTCCGCCACCAGCGACTCCTGCGCCGCCAGCGCTTGCGCCAGACGGAGCGCCTCGTGGGCACAGGCCAGCGCCCACTCGTCCGCCGCGCGCGCGTCCCCCTCCGGCGGCAGCGCGCCAAAGCGGAAGGTCTGGTGCTCCGCCGACCCGGGGCACGCGCACTGGCCGCTCTCGAACCGTGGACAGACCTCGACATGCAGCGTGCCGCTGCTCTCCGTCGCCGAGATGATTCCGATGGCCATTGGCGCCCTCCTTCTGTGTGCCGTCCCGTGTACCGTCAGCCTTCACCCTTCTGCTACCAGCCTTCGGCTGACGGCTGACGGCTGATCGCTGAGCGCTAGTTGATGTACGACGCGGCGACGCTGTAGGTCCAGCTTCCGCCGGCGGAGTGCTCCATACGCACGAACCAGCGCCGCGGCAGCGCCAGAGCCGTGAAGGCGTACAGCTTCGTCTGCGTGTCAGCGATGCTCGGGTAGATCTGGTAGGCGTAGGTGCCCGTGGCCGTGATGCCGTTGTGACGGAAAAGTTCGGTGTTCGCCCCTCCTACCGGGTCCACCTGAAAGCAGACGAGGTTCAGCGTCTCGCCGCCCCCGGCGGCCGTGGTCACGCGCAGGAAGAGCGAGGCGCCTTTGGCGTTGTAGTTCGTCTGCTGCGGCGTGTCGGTGGTGGCGGTGCGCGCGGCGCTCGCCAGCACCGTTACCTCGTGGTTGTTGCGCCGCCGGTCGAGGCCGCTGCCGTTCAGCTCCAGCAGCACCGCCTCGACCGGCAGCGCCGCGACGAGCGCCGCGGCGTCGGCCGGCGCCCGCGCCGCGGGCGCCGCCAGGCCGGCGATGCGCTGCACGTCGACGAGCGGCCGGCCGGCGGCGTCGGCCAGCAGGTCGACCAGGTCGCCGGCGGCCACGGCCGGCGGCGTGGCGCGGTAGACGCCAGCGACGCGCAGCGGGTTGCCGGACGCCGCCGCGTCGTGCGCCGCCGGCCCCTGCACGGCGCCGGGGCTGGCCGCCGTCAGCAGCGGCGTGCCGTCCGCGCCGTAGAGCGCGACGCGCTGCGCGCCGGTGGCATCGAAGGTCGCAAGCATCGATTCGCCTCCTCTGCAAATCGCCCTCGCGGGCGGTGATACCCCGCCCCACCCCAAGGGACGTATCCAAAGGGGGCTTTGCCCCCTTTGGATTCCCCCTTTGCCCCTGGCTGTCGCCCCGCCGGGGCGAGGTGGCGGCTGCCATAGGCCCGCCCCAACCCCAAGAGACGCTTCCAGAGGCAGCTTCGCCTCCTCCGGACTCCCCCTCTCCGCTTGTCGAGAGGTCGACGACTCGACGCTGGCGAGGGGCCGGGGGTGAGGCAAGCGCTCCACTACGCGACGAGGTTCGCCACCGCGACGCGGTAGTCCATCCAGACGCCGCCGTAGATGTGCCGCACCTTCCAGGTGATGGCGTCGTTGGTGAAGACCGAGCCCTCGGTGGGGCTGTCCTGCACCAGCAGCTCCGGCTCCTCGCGCCCGTTCAGGAAGCCGATCTCCAGCCCCTCGATGGCCACCGGGTCGGCCAGCAGGTACCAGTTGTTCGTGTCGGTGAACTGCGGCACGACCAGCGGCTCGACCAGCCCGCGCAGCACGTTGGCGTCGTTGTTTGCCGAGCCGGGCACCTGCACCGACTGCGTCAGCACGCGTGCGGTGAACTCCAGGTCGGGCGGGACGAGCAGGTAGCGCCCCTGGAGCCCAAGGCGCTTGGCGGCGCTGTTGGTGAACTTGGCCATCACCAGCAGGCTGTTCTGTAGGCCGGTGGAGGCGAGCGCTTCGCTGCGGCTGTTGCCCTGGTGGTTCGTCGCGTCGAAGACGTTGAAGCCGTCGGCCATGGCCGGCCCGGCGCCGCCGTTGGCCGTGAACAGCCCGGCGACGAACTCGTTGATCGTCAGCGCCGCGGCCCGCGCCAGCTTCGTCGGGACGCGCTGCACCGCGCGCAGGTCGTCGTTGATGATCGTTTCCAGCGTCACGTAGACCAGCGCGCCGCGCTTCGACGGTGTGTAGGTCTCCTTGCCGTCGCCCCAGGCCAGGTTGCTGTAGGCCGCATTCTCGGCCACCGTGGCCAGGCTGGCGAAGTCGTTCAGGAGAACGCGCTCCTGCTGCTTCATGTCGCGCAGCTCGACCTTCGTGGCGACCGGCTCCCACCAGCGCGCCTGCGCGCGGTAGTCGGCCACCAGGCGCTTGTTCATCGACACGCCCAGCACGTCGGACATCACCGTCGTCGTGACCTCGTTGGCCTCGCGGATGACCGACTGCTCCCACTGATAGCGCCCGGTGAAGCCGTAGTCGCCGGTGATGAGCAGGTACGCCTCGCGGATGCCCGAGAGCCGCGGCACGTCGCTCAGGTGTTCGGGCAGCGGCAGCCCGAACAGCCGGTCCACCGCCGCCTGAAGGCGCTCGGTCGTCGGCCGCACGCCGCTCACCCGCGGGCTGCCGGCGCCCTGCACGACGCGCGGCGCCACCGCCCGCGCCAGCAGGTCGCGCAGGCCGCCGATCGCCTGCTCCACCTCCGCCGCGTCGTACTCCCGCCCCTCGAGCTGCCGGCGCACCTGTGCCTGCGCCGCAGCCGGCAGCCCCGAGGCCTGGATCTTGGCCTCCAGCGCCTGGGCGCGCAGCGCCGCCCGCTCGCGGCGCAGCCCCTCGAGCTCGCCCTGGAGCCGCTCCAGCACCGCCACCGTCCCTTCGTCCGTCTCCTGTGCCATCGCTCCCTCCTTCGTATTGCCTTCCAGCACGCGCTCGAACGCCCCGCCGGCCGACGGCTGCACGACCACGTCGCACGAGTGCACGCGCACGATCTCCACCGCCTGGCGCTCGGCCGCGCGGCCCGGCACCCAGCGCACCACCATGTCCGCCGACAGCCCGAGCCGCGGCGTCGGCCGCCCGGCCTCGCGCGCCCGCACCACCTCGACGATGAGCTGCCAAAGCCAGTCGGCGGCCTCCAGCAGCCGCAGCGTCGCGCGAATGCCCACGCCCTCGGCGTAGTGCGCGCCGTGGTACACGCCGGCCAGGTCGCGCACGCTGCGCCCGCCGGCGCGGCCCTGGTCGAGTGCGCTGGGGTGGTCGGCGAACGCCGGCGCGCCCTCGAACAGCGGCGCCGCGGCGCGCAGCACCGCCGGCGTGTAGTCGACGCCGTTCGCCGAACGCCCCGGCCGGATGGCCGTCACCAGCACCGCGCGCTCGCCCGCGTCGAGCCGCGCGCCTTCCAGCACCGCGTCCGTCCAGAGCAGCCGCTCCTGGCGGACCTCGGCGCTGCTCGGGCCGGCCGCTCGCTCGCAAGGCGCCGGCCCGGCGCGGCCCCGAGCTGCCGCTAGCATGTCGCCCGCTTCCGCCACCATCGCCCCTCCTTCTTGTCGCTCGCGTTGGCTCCGGCCCGTGAGGTCGGCTGCTCGTGGTGGGGGATGTCCCTCCCCAGGAAAGGGGTCTCGCAGAGAGGGCGAAGGCCCCTCCGCACTCTCCCGTCCGCGTCTCCCTCTCTCCGCGTTCCCGCGTCTCCCCTTCCCCGCGTCAAGGAGTGTCATGGGTGGGGCATCAGTACCGCCCCTCGTGCTCCGCCGCGTCCCCGGGCGGGATGACCTCTCCGAAGGGCGCCGGCGCCGCCCCACCCGCCGCGGCCACGCTCAGCGCCAGCGAGATCACGAAGTCGTCGTGGCCCTCGGCCTCCGGGACGAAAAAGGCCATCTGCTGGTTGGCGCGCATCTCCGAGCGCGCGGCGCGGCACTGCGCCCAGAACTCCTCACACTCGGGCGCGCCCGGCGCCGCGTAGACCGCCAGGCGCCCACCGTTGACCGCCGCTAGCAGCTCGAAGCCCAGCGCGCTCTTGCTCGCCGCGCTGAAGACAAAGGGCACGCAGCGCGCCCCTAGCGCCGCGCCGAGGAAGCCGGCCACGCCGGCGCCTACGCCCGACGCGTCCACGACCACGCGCTCGACGCCCCAGTGGTCGCTCAGCAGGTGCAGCAGTTCGGCGTACTGCTGCTGGTGCGGCCGCCCAGTCCACCAGACGTGCTCGACCACCCGCAGCCTCGGCGCACGCACCAGGTCGGCCAGCAACACGTCCTCGACCGCAGCGATGGTGACGACCGTGCTGTCGCGGCGCGGCTTCAGCCGCCGCAGCGCCGCGTCCTGCGCTTCCTCGTCTGCCCCGGCCAGGTCGACCCCGGCGACGTAGCGCACGCCCGGCTGCGGCCCGCGCTCGCGCGGGTGCTCGCCGGCCAGCAGCGCGAGTTGCGTCGGCGCGAAGAGCCGCCCGGCGGCGTCCAGCTCCTCCAGGCAGTACTGCGTGCGGAAGAGCGGGTGCTCCTGGCCCAGCCGCGCGCGCTCGGCCTCGACGTAGCGCGCGTAGAGCGGGTTGTGCTCGGCCACCACCCACCACGGGTAGGCGAAGTGCCGCCGCAGGCCGTCGTGCCGCTCCTGCTCGCGGTGTACCGCGGCGACGCGCGCCAGGAGCGTGCCGGCGTCCCAGGCCGTGCCGTAGTAGACCCGTGGGCAGCCCGTGGCCGCGGCCATGGGCGCGAAGTCGCGGTCGTGCTTCTCGACGGCGATGTCCTGCGCCTCGTCGAACTCCAGCAGGTGGTGTGCGGTGATGCCGACGACGTTGGCCTGCTCGTCGGCCGAGAGGAAGACGGCCCGCGCCCGCCCCAGGCGCACGATCGACGACAGCTCGCTGTTCCAGCGGCCGGCGTGCCAGGGGTTGCCGAGCAGCCCCTCCAGCCGGCGCTTCGAGATCAGCACCTGCGGCTTGAAGGTCGGCGCGCACTTCACCAGGTCGCCGCCGGCGCGCTGGAAGAGCGTCAGCAGGTAGGCCTCCAGGTGCGCCGACAGCTCGTTCTTGCCCGCCTGGCGGGCCATCATCACGCTGAAGCTGTGGCCCGTGCGGCCGAGCACCGCGTCGACGATGGCCCTGAGCGGCTCCGCCTGGTAAGGACGCAGCGGCCGGCCGAGCACCAGGCGTGAGAAGCGCTCCGGATCGCGCAGCACGGCCTTGAGAGCGCCGGCCACGCGCTGCGGCCGCACGGTGCGCCCCGCGCGGCGACCCGACCCGGTCGCGCCGGCCTCGGTGCGCTCTGCCGGCCGGGTCGCCGCGGCCCTGTCAGCGCTAGCTCGCGGCTCGTCCACTGCCTCCCCCGTGCCCGCGCGCGCCATGCCGCGAAAAGAGATCATATGTTCTATTCATGAACTGCGCTGAGGGTCGAATTTATTCGGGCTTTTGCGCGCAAAGTGTTAAAATTTCTTCACCGCGCCGATCCTCGCCCCGTAGCAGCGTCGCGCGTCACCTTCGCGGCCCGCGCTCCGTTCATGCTTGTGCACTCGCGAGCGAGCCTCCGCTCGATCCACCGCAGGTGCAGACGACGAAGTGGGTCGCGAACAGGGAGGCAGGTGGTCACGTGGCTGCGAGCACTATGGACATCCAGGCCCTCGTGCGCCGCGCCCAACAGCAGGACGGCCAGGCCTTCGGCGAGCTGTACGCCCTTTACGCGCGCAAGGTCTATAGCTACCTTTACTACCATCTCAAGGGCCGCTCCCAGGAGGCCGAGGACCTGACCGCGGACGTGTTCGTCAAGGTCTTCGAGAAGATCGGCAGCTACGAGTTTCGCGGCGCGCCCTTCTCGGCCTGGCTATTCCGCATCGCCCACAACCACCTGGTCGACCACGTCCGCAGCCGGCCGCGCCAGCCGCTCGTGCCCTTGGAGGCTATCGCCGAGCTTCCGGAGACCGCCAGCCTCCAGGAGCTCGACCGTCGCCTGACTGTCGAGCAGCTCAAGCGCGCGCTCGCGCGGCTTACACCCGAGCAGCGCCAGGTCGTCGTCCTGCGCTTCGTCGAGGGACTGAGCACCGCCGAGACGGCGCAGGCCGTCGCCAGAAGCGACGACGCCGTGAAGAAGCTCCAGGCGCGCGGCCTCGCCACGCTCAAGCGCGTTCTGGAGCGCGAGGAGCAAGCAGTGCCATGACACGAGTCGATCGGTTCAACGAGATCTTGGCCACCTGCCTCGCGGAGCTGGAGGCTGGCCGCGACGCCGCCACTTGCGCCGCGCGCTACCCAGAGTACCCGCAGCTCGCCACGTTGCTCGCCCTCGCCGGCGACGTGCGCGCACTGCCGCGGCCGGCGCCGGACCAGGCGCGCGGCGCCGCGGCCGATGAGCGCGTCCGGCTGGCGTTGGTCCAGCTCTGCGAGCTGCCGGGGCTGGCGATCGCCGGCGGCCTCGGCGTCGAGCCCGAGCCGGCGGCCGCCGGCGGCGTCCAGCGCCGCCGGCACCCGCGTGTGCCGGTGCGCCTCGACGGCACGCTCTGGATCGTGCAGGCGAGCGGCCGCCGGCGCAGCATCCCTATCACCGTCGTCGACGTCTCGGCCGGCGGCCTCGGCTTCCACAGCGCCGAGTGGCTCGAGCCCGGCGCCGCCGTGCAGATCGAGCTGCGCTTGCCCGACGCCGGCGCCCGCCGCGCGCGCCGTGAGCCGCCGAGCATTGTCGCCGTGCTCGCCCGCCAGTGGCCGCACCCGACGCCCGAGGCGCCGGCGCCGCCCCGGCCGCGCACCCGACGGTCGCGGCTGGCTGCCGTGGCGCGCGTCGTGCACTGTGGCACCCCGCGCGAGGCAGCCGCGCCCGACCAGCCGGCGTCCGCCTTTCGCAGCGGCGCCGAGATCGTCGCCTTGGGCGAAGTCGTGCACACCCTGCGGCGCTAGTGGCCGTCCCCTTAGCGCCGTGGCCTTCGTTGTAGTGCGTGGATCGAACCCGAAGCAGCGGAGCGACGAGATGACGGAACGGGAAGCCCGTAAGCTGATCGACGCGCAGGCGCGGACGATCCTCTGCCCGCGGTGCGAGGAAGAGCAGCCCATGCGCGACTTCACGACGCTGGGGATGAGCCCGTTCTACGCCGACCTGCTCAGCCCGATCTATCGCTGCAAGCGCTGCAACCATCTCTTCGCGCCGCGGCAGCTCGCCAGCCGGCTTGACGGCGCGGCCTAGCGAGCGAGCCGTCGGGGCGAGGCACGCCTCGCCTGCACAGACGAATCCACAAGCGCATACCGAGTGACGGGACGAGCCCGCGAGAGCGGCCGGTCAGCGGCCATCGACGCGGGCCTTTTCGTGCCCACCATCGCCGACGCGGTGGCCGGCGCGACGAAATCGCCGGCCGGAGGGGGCATGGTAAGAAGCGCGTGATCGCAGAGATAGCAGTCAGCGGCAACGGTAGGAACGGCACCAGCGGCTCGACGCACCGGCGGCCAGCACCCGTTGGCACGGGGCGGCCGGCCACACAAAGGGAGGGATAGCGCAATGTCGTGGCTCAAGCGCTTCTGGATCGAGGAAGAGGGCGCCGAGGTCTCCGAGTGGGCTCTGCTCGTGGTCGTGCTGGCCATGGCCGTCCTGGCCGGTGGCCCGACGCTGACGACGGCGCTGAACGACGCGCTCGGCAACATCGGCAACCGCGTCTCGGGCAGCGCGGCCAACCTGCAGCAGCCCGTGACCCCTCCGTGATCCTGACCGTCCGCACGCGACGCACCGCCGGCTCGCGACGCGGGGGGATCCAGGGGAATCCAAAGGGGGCGATGCCCCCTTTGGAACCTTCTCTGGGGGTGGGGCGACCCGCCGGAGCAATGTGCATAGGAGGCGGACGATGGGTGAGCCGATCGTCACAGCACTGGCGCTCGCCGTGGCCGCCGTCGCCGCGCTCACCGACCTGCGCACGCGCCGCATCCCCAACGTGCTGACCCTGCCCGCGGCGGTGGCCGGCCTGGTGCTCAGCGCCGCCCTGGGCGGCCCGGAGGGCCTGTGGGTCTCGGCCAGCGGCTGGGCCTTCGGCTGCGCGCTCCTGCTGCCGCTCTTCCTGCTGCGTGGCCTCGGCGCCGGCGATGTCAAGCTCGTCGCCGCGCTCGGCGCGCTCAGGGGACCGGAGTTCGTCTTCTTCACCTGCCTCTGGGCCGGCGTCGTCGGTGGGCCGATGGCCCTGGCCGGGCTACTGCGCTCGCGGCGCCTGGGACTGGCGCTGACGCACCTGTACCTCTTCAAGTTCTTTCCCCATCCCGGTGGCTCCTTCATCACCGCCGGGCGCATCCCCTACGCCCCGGCCATCGCGCTGGGCGCGCTGGCCACCGCGGGAGGCGCGCGATGGATCGGCGTCTAAGAAGCGACGCCGGCGAGGCCGTCGTGGAGTTCGCCCTTCTGGCGCCGATACTCCTGCTCATCCTCGCCAGCATCCTGGAGACGGGCCGCGTCTTCGACGCCTGGGTCGTCGTGCACAACGCCGCGCGCGAGGGCGCGCGCGCCGGCGTCGTCGCCGCGCCGGCCGTCGACGTGGCCGCCACGGCACAGCAGGCCGCCGAGCGCTACCTGGCCGTGGGTCTCGGCGCGCGCGGCGACGTGGCCGCCACGCTGGTCGAGCCGCCGGTCGTCACCGCCGAGGCCGTCGCCGTGACTGCCCGGGCCGACGTGGTGCTCTACACACCCCTCGGCCGCGCAGTGGTCTCCGACACGGTCCCGGTGCGCGCGAGCGCTACCATGCGGAGGCAGTGATGAACAGCGTGGCGTTCGTGCTCCTGGCCCCGGTCCTCCTGCTCGTGCTCTTTGGCTCGCTGGAGGGCGGGCGCGTGCTCTCCGCCTGGCTGGTCATCACCAACGAGGCGCGCGAGGCGGCGCGCTACGGAGCCGTCAACTATGGCCGCGAGGACGTCAGCCTGGCCACGCTCGTCCGCGACCACCTAGACGAGCGCCTGCGCGGCGTCCTCGACGAGCGCGGACTGTCCCCGGCGACGAGCGTCCTCGTCACGGCCGAGGAGTCGCCGCACGTCGTCGTGACCGTCGCCTATGAGGTCGACCTGGTCGTGCCGGTCGTCCGCGACGTCCTGCCCAACCCCTTCCCGCTGGTGGCTCAGTCCACCATGCGCGGCGAGTGAGCGATATGGACACCGTGCACTGCCTAGCCTCACCCCCTCACTCCCCCTCTCCGCGTGCGGAGAGGGGGACGGGGGGTGAGGTACGAGCGCGGCGGCGTTTCCTCGCCGACGAGTCCGGCGTCGTCGCCCCAGTCGCCATCCTCCTGCTCTTCGTCCTGCTGGGCTTCTGCGCCCTGGTGCTGGACGTCGGCCTGGTCTACGCCCATCGCCGCAGCCTCCAGAACGCCGCCGACGCCGCGGCCCTCGCCGCTGCACTCGAGCTTCAGCGCGAGCTGCTCGGCGCCACCGCCGAGCCGGCCGGGCAGGCCGAGGCCTTCGCCGGACGCAACGGCGTGCCGGCCGCGCCCGGCGACTGCACGCGCGACGACAGCGGCACGCTCGTGGCCAATCGCGTCGGCGGGCAGCCCCATAGCTGGGAGGTCGAGGCCAGCCGGGTCGTGCCCCTGGTCTTCGGCCGCGCCGTCGGCGTCGCCAGCCAATGCGTCCGCGCGCGCGCCCTGGCGGTCGTCGTCGAGCTGCGCGCAACGAAGGTCTGGCCCTTCGGTGTGCTGGGCGGCGCGCAGCGCACGCCGGGTGCCACCGTGGTGCTCAAGCAAGCGGCCCGCGATGGAGAAACGGGCGACTTCGGCATCGTGGACTTCGACGCGCAGAATGTGGCCTCCAACTGCGCGGGCGGGGGCACCCCGGACTACGAGTACTGGTCGCGCTACGGCTACGGCACGCGCCCGGGCGAGCAGGTGCCGGGGCGCATCCCGCCGGACACGTGGGTCATCTGCACCGAGCCGGGCAACAAGGCCAGCGAGAACCGCCGGCTCGCCGACTACATCGCTGAGCAGCGCGCCATCCCCTGCGCGTACGGCGTGCCCGACGTGCGCTGCGCGCTCTTCGGCCTCGTCCCCGTCCTCGCCGAGACTGCCTGGCCCGGCGGCAACAAGACGATCACCATTGTAGACTTCGCGGTCCTCGAGCTTCAGGATGTGGCGGTCGCGGGCGGCGGGCCTGGCGTCGGCCTGATGGAGATCACCGGCCGCTTCCTCCCGTTCGCCGGCGGCGTCGGCCCGACCTACGTGCCCGATCCGTCCGGCCAGCTCAGCGGCATCATCGGCGTCCGCCTGTGGGAGTAGGATCAATGATCCTGACATGCGCGATGGGGCACAGCGAGAGTGCATACCAGCTTGGTCTGAAGGCCGGCTCTTTGGGGTGGGGGCGCGGGGAGCGCAGAGGGGACGGTAGTCCCATCAGCGACAAACCTTTGGGGGTGCAGTGGGGTCCCCGAAGGAGAGGTGAGCTATGAAACGGCTCAGCGGCAGCGGCGCGCTGCTTGTCGCCGTCGCGCTCGGCGGTCTCACCTCGTTCCTCGCCTGGCAGTACGTCCGCCAGGCCGGGCAGGCCACGCGTCCGCTCGAGACGGCGCCCGTCGTCGTCGTCACGACGTCCATCGCCCCGCGCACAGCCATCACGCCCGACATGGTGCGCGTCCAGCACCTCCCCGTCGCGGCCCGCCATCCCGATGCCGCGCGCGCGGCGGGCGAGGTCGTCGGCAAGGTCGCCCGCTCCGCGCTGTCGCCCGAGGAGCAGGTGCTCACCACCAAGCTTTTCCTCCAGCGCGAGGAGTCCGGGCTGGCCTTCGTGGTCCCGCCCGGCAAGCGCGCCGTCTCGGTGGCCTTCACCGAGCTCGTCGGCTCCGGTGGTCTCATTCTGCCCAGCGACCGCGTCGACGTCGTCGGCGTCTTCGAGGTCAGGCCGTCCGCGCCGGGCGGCCCGACCGGCGGCCAGTCGACCTACGTCGCTCCCCTCGTCCTCCAGAACGTCGAGGTCCTGGCCGTCGCCCAGCGCATCGGCGGCGAGGATACCCGCGACGCCGTCGCCCGCGCCGCCCAGGACGCCGGCCTCAACGGCCGGGGCGTGGGCCAGGCCGTGCGCTCGCAGCCCCAGCCGCAGCCGCAGGCCAAGACGGCGACGCTGGCCGTCAGCCCGGACGAGGCGCTGCGCCTCGTGCTGGCCGAGGAGCGCGGCAAGATCCGCCTGGCGCTGCGCCGCGCCGGGGAGGACGCCGTTGCCCCCGTGCCGGAGCTGCCGCTCAGCGCCATCGTCCAGACAGGTGGCCGGTGATGTGCTTACTGGGGCGTAGGAGTGCGTACCACCTTCGCATGAATCATAGCGCCCCTGCGTGGGGCGAAGGGGAGTGCAGAGGCGCCGAAGCCCCCTCTGCGGTCACTCTCTTGAGGTGGGGTGGGGCCGCCGCCCGGAGGGGCGCGTGACCAAGCCGATGAGCATCCTCCTCGTCGAAGACGACCCCGACAGCCGCGTGACCCTGAAAAAGCTGCTGCTCGCCGGCCACCTCAGCGTCGCCGGTGAGGCCGGCCACGGCGCCGAGGCCGTCTCGCTCGCCCGCGAGGTCCAGCCGGACGCCATCCTCGTCGGCCTCGAAGAGCCGGTCGTCCGCCCGCTCAAGGCGATCGAGATCCTCACCACCGCGGCCCCCGAGTCGCCGGTGGTCGTCGTCTCCTCTCTGACCGACAAAGAGTACCTGCGCCGCGCCATGCTCGCTGGGGCGCGCGACTTCCTGACGCGCCCGCTGCCGGCTGAGGACCTCTACAAGGCACTTACCAGCGTGGTCGAGGCCGAGCAGAAGCGCCGCTCCCTGGCCCAGGACGTGCTGGAGAGCGGCCACCGTGGCGACATCATTGCGCTCTTCTCCGGCAAGGGCGGCGTCGGCCGCACGACCATCGCCACCAACCTCGCCGTCGCCCTGGCCCTCGAGGCCAAGCAGCGCCAGCGCGTGGCCCTCGTCGACCTCGACCTCGCCCTCGGCGACGTGGCCATCATGCTCGACGTCACCCCGGAGCGCACCATCGCCGACCTGATCCCCGTGCTCGACAAGCTCGACTCGCACCTCCTCCGTGGCTTCCTCCACGTGCACTCCTCCGGCCTTAAGGTGCTCTGCGCCCCGACGCGCCCCGAGGAAGGCGAGATGATCACCGCCGCGCACGTCCGCCGCATCCTCGAGGTGCTCGCCCACACCTTCGACGTCGTCGTCCTCGACCTGCCGCGCTCGCTCGACGACACCGTGGTGACCGCGCTCGACATGGCCAACCTCGTTCTGCTGCTGGCCAACTACGATATCCCTTGCCTCAAGAGCACCAGAGTCTGCCTCGAGATGCTGCGAAGCTGGCGCTACTCGGAGGACAAGCTCAAGCTCGTCGTCAACCACGCCAACCGCGGCAACGGCGTCAGCGCCGGCGAGGCCGACACCGTCCTCGACTACCCGATTTTCTGGAAGCTGCCCAGCGAGTTCACCACCGTCGGCTCGTCCAACCACGGCAAGCCCTTCGTCCAGCTCCAGCCGACGGCCAAAATCTCCCAGAACGTGCTCGGCCTTGCTGCCACCCTCAGCGGCGCGCACACCAACGGCCGGAGCTTCCTCGCCCGGCTGATGGGGCGGTTGTAATGTCGCTCCTTCAGCAGCGCGCTCAGGCCGCGAGCAGCGGCCCGCCGGCCCGCTACCGCGCCTTGCGCTCGGTCGACGCCGACCGCGCCCCGGCCGACCTCTTCGCCGAGCTGAAGGAGCGCCTCTACCAGCGCCTACTGCGCGAGCTGGACCCGGCTAAGCTCGCCGGCCGCGACAAGCGCGAGTTGCGGCCCGAGGTCGAAGAGATGGCCGCGCAGCTCCTGGCGCTCGACGAGACGCCCATGGCCCGCGAGGAGCGCCTGCACCTGGTCGGCGAGATCGCCGACGAGGTGCTCGGCCTCGGGCCGCTGGAGCCCCTGCTCGAAGACCCCACCGTCAGCGAGATCATGGTCAACGCTCCCGACCGGGTCTACTTCGAGCGCAGCGGTGTGCTGCACCTCAGCGACCGCGTCTTCCGCGACCACGAGCACATCTTGCGCGTCCTCGAGAAGATCGTTCTGCCGCTGAATCGGCGCATCGATGAGAGCTCGCCCATGGTCGACGCCCGCCTGCCCGACGGCTCGCGCGTCAACGCGGTGATCCCGCCGGTGGCGCTGGACAGCCCTTCGATCACCATCCGCAAGTTCGCCAAGGATCCCATCACGGTGAACGACCTGGTGAGCTTCGGCACCCTGTCGGAGG
>JACQUS010000537.1 GCA_016210125.1 Chloroflexota bacterium
CGCGCCACCAGCTCGTCGGGAATGCGCTCCACGACGACGCGCTGGTCGATGCCGCCCGGGAGGTTGAAGACCAGCGGCGTGTCGCCCACCGCGCTGGGCCGGAAGCTCAGGTTGGCCGGCCCGGCGGCAAAGGCGATCTCGGCGTCGTCCGGCGCGTCCAGCGTCAGGACCACACCGTCGGGGTCGCCGGACGTGCCGCTGCGCCAGCGGACGTGGCGCTCGCCGACCTCGGAGATGCCGTCGAGCGCGATGTCGAAGGCGTAGGGCTCGGCCTTGACGATCTGCCCGGCGCTCAGCGTCAGCCCGCCGTGCCACGGCAGGTAGCGCGCACGCATGTCGTTGCGCAGACCGGTCCAGGCGACGCGGATGCGCCGGCCCGGCCGCCCGAGGCGGTGGTCGTGGATCTCGCGCGCGCCGCGCAGGACGACGATGCGCTCGATGGGCGCCGTACCGACGACGGCGACGCGCAGCTCTGGTGCTGCGTCGGCGCGGAAGTGCGCGCCCATCGGCCGGCCATCGGCCTGCACGTCGAGCAGCATGCGCTCGCCGCTCGTCGCGTAGCAGCGGCGCGCGCGCAGCGCCTCCCAGAGGCCTTCGCGCGTCAGCTCGTGCGCCAACACGGCAGTGATGGACCCACGCTTCGGCAGGAAGGGCCGCGCTGTCGGCCAGCTTGCGCCCGGGCGGCCGCTGTGGTCGTCGGTGGCCCCGACGAAGCCGACGACCAGCCCGCGCTCCAGCGCCTCGCGGGCGAACCACTCGAAGCGCCCGTGCACTGAGGCGATCTCGATGACCGGGCAGAACGCCGCATCGAAGTGGTCGAAATTCGAGCGCCGGCCGCCGACGTGCGGGAACGCGATCACGTCGTCGCGGCCGCGCAGCGTGCGCCACAGCTCGGTGATCGGGTAGCGGTCGGTGTCGGCGTCCGACTTGTCGGCGATCTGCCAATGGCTCGATCGGTGCAGCGGGCCGTCGTCGCCGAGGTACACGACGTTGTGGTCACCGCCGCCGCCGTAGTTCCCCGACCACTCGTATGAAAGATACGGCACGAAGCGCCCCGGCGCGTGGAACTCCTGCGTCAGCGCCCGCGTCTCTGCCCAATGCTCGCGCGTGATCTGGAAGTCGTTGCCCGAGTGGACGACGAAGTCGATGGCCGCGATGTCGCGGGCGTAGCGATAGAACGACCCGACGCCGCCCGTGCCGACCGTCGCGCCGCTCTGGCCCTGCGTGTCGCCCCAAAACAGGCGCTGCTCCGGCGCCGCGCCGTGGCAGCGGATGGGGTTGCTCTCGGCCGCGCGGCCCTGGTCGTCGCGCACGACGACGTGGTGCAGGCCGGGCGCCGTGAGGCGCAGGCCCTCGAAGCGGTGCGCCCCGCGGTCCGTCTCGCTGAACGTGTAGCGCTCCGGCAGCCCGCCGGCGCCGCCGAAGCGCAGCGTGCCACGGTAGCCGGCGACCGGGTTGCCGAAGGCGTCGATGGCCCGGACGTGCAGCCAGGTCGCCTCGCCGGCGACGAGGTCCGACGGCGCGGTGATGATCAGCCGGTCGGTCGACGCAGCGAGGATCGGGAACCTGGGCGAGCTGGGCAGGCGCTCGAAGACGCCCGTGCCGAAGCAGTCCACGAGCACCCGGAACTCGAAGCCCTCGTCGACGTAGGTCTGGGCGCGCATGCCCGGCGAGCCCTGCGAGCGGTCGCCGAGCACGACCGTGATCTCGTCGCCCTCGACCAGCGTGCCGTCGCGCACGAGCAGCCAAATGACGCGGCTCCACGGCCGCACGCCGCCGTACGGGTCCGCGCGCACCTCGAGGCGCGCGCGGCCGGTGGTCCTCGCCGTACAGTAGCCCGGACCCGTCGCGTCGTCGATCTGCGGCGACTCCCAGTCGCACGTCATACGGATGGCGATCTTGACGCTGCCGGTGTCGTCGACGCCGTAGCGCCCGGTACGATAGCGGATGGTCCAGGTGCCCACGCTGCCGGCGACGACCGCGCCGGCCGGGTCGATGGTCGCGGTGCCCAGCCAGGTATCTGCGTCCTGCATCCCGCCCCCTACATCAGCCAAGCATCTTTGCGTTTGCCCGTCTCGGTGAGGTACTCGAACTCTCCCATCAGCGGCTCACCTTCGGCGAAGCGCGTCAGACGCAGCGGTCGCCAGTCGAGCAGCGTCGTTTTACCGGTAGTGATCAGCTCGGCCATCATATCGCCGACAGCCGGGGCGATCTTGAAGCCCGTACCGCAGAAGCCGGCTTGCACGTACAGGCCGTCGATGCCAGGCACCGGGCCGAGGAGCGGCTTGCCGTCGGGCGTGACGTCGTAGATGCCGGTCATGCCGCGCCCAGCGCTGGCGTCGGCCATGGCCGGCATGCGCTGCGTGAGCTTCTCGGCGGCCTCGGCCCAGAACTCCATCGTCGGCCGCGAGTCGTAGCTGTCGGGATCGGCGTGGGGCTTGCCCTCGCCCGTGCCGAGCAAGGTCATGTTCTGGCCCTCGATGCGAAAGTACATGTCGAGGATGGAATCGATGCACATCACATGCCGTCCCACGCTCGGCGGGCGGTAGAACACGGCGACCTGGTGCCACTCCGGGCTGATCGGCACGTCCACGCCCAGCTTGCCGAGCAGCCGCGGTGCCCAGGCGTTGTTGGCCACGAGCACGACTGGCGCTGAAACGTCGCCGGCGCTCGTCTCCAGGCCGACGACGCGGCCGCCCTCGACCTTCACGCCGTGCACCTCGACGCCCTGGAAAAGGCGCACGCCGCGCTGCCGCGCCGCCTCCATGAGCGAGACGGCGGTGGACGACGGATCGGCGTAGCCGGACTGTGGCTCGAAGCCGGCCACGGTGATGTCGCTCACGTCGAGCTGCGGCTCGATCTCCCTGACCTGCTGCGCGTCGACCTCGTAGGTGTCGACGCCGACCGCACGCATCATCGCCAGCGCGCCGCGCAAGTTGGTCACGTGATGCTCGGGGACGATGCGCAGCATGCCGACGTGGTCCACCAGGCCGCACTCCCCGCCGACGCGCTCCTTCCACACCAGGAACCAGTCGCGGTAGCTCACCCAGGTCAGCGTTACCTCTTGCACGTTGGTGTAATGGAAGCGCACCAGCCCGCTCGACTTGCCCGTGGCCCCGGCGCCGATAAACGACTTCTCGAAGACCGCGACGTTGGTGACGCTACGCTCGGCGAGGTTGAACGCCGTGCTCGCGCCGTGGACGCCGCCGCCGACGACGGCCACATCCGCCGTGATCATGGCTCGTGCTCCTCCGCGGGTTCCCGCGCCGCTGGCTCCTGCGGCCATCGTACCGTCTCGTCCAGTCGGCGGCAACCCGCCTGGGCGCGGCGCACAAGGCGCCGTCCGCCGATTCAGTCAGCGGGTCCGATGCACCTCGTAGAGCCGGGCCGTAATGTGGATCGCACGAGCATGACCCCGCCCGTGCCTGCTCGCTGCCTGCGCGAAGGGGCTGGAGGGCGAGGGAAACGCGCGGATGCACACAGCGGCAGGAGGAGAGACGTGAGACCGATCGGTGTTTTCCTCGCCCGCGGCGGTGGCCTGCTGGGCACGAGCGTGTGGAAGAGCGGCGCATCGATTGCCCTGGCGCTGGCGCTGGTCGCGCTGAGCGGCGGGCTGGCATTCGCCGAAGGGCCGGACCCGACCGGTGCCGAGGCCATCAAGGCCAAGCCGGAGCTGGCGGTCAACTTCGCCTGGACGCTGGTCGCCGGCTTCCTAGTCTTCTTCATGCAGCTCGGCTTCGCGCTGCTGGGCTCGGGGCTCATTCGCAGCAAGAACACGGTGAATTACTTGACCAAGAGCTTCCTCGACTTCTGCATGTGCGCCCTGGCCTTCTGGGCATTCGGCTTCGCGCTGATGTTCGGCGGCGCCACGGGCGGCGATGGCTCGGTGCTCTCGTCCGGGCTGGAGGCCGGCAACTTCCTCGTCGGCTTCTCGGGCTTCTTTCTCACCGGGGCGGCCTACGACGTGAGCACGGTCCAGCTCTGGTTCTTCCAGGTTGTCTTCGCCGCCACCGCGGCGACGATCGTCGCCGGGATGATGGCCGAGCGAACGAAGATCACCGCGTATCTGGCCTATAGCTTCCTCGTGTCCGCGCTGATCTACCCGATCTATGGGCATTGGGTCTGGGGTGGCGGGTGGCTGAGCACGCTGCCGTTCGGCGCCGGGGCCAAGGACTTCGCCGGGTCGGGCGTCGTGCACGCCATCGGCGGGCTGGTCGGGCTGGCCGGCGCGGCGCTCGTCGGCGCACGCATCGGCAAATACAACGCCGACGGCACGCCAAACAGGATCCCCGGCCACAATATGGTCTACGTCGCCGCCGGCACGTTGATCCTGTTCTTCGGCTGGTTCGGCTTCAACACGGGCAGCACTCTCGCTGCGACCGACCTGCGCATCAGCGTGATCGCGGTCAACACGTTCTTGGCTGGCTGCGCCGGGGCCGTTGCCGCGGTGTACTACGGCCTGGCCAAGACGGGCAAGGCCGACCTGCCGCTGGCGTGCAACGGCGCGCTCGCCGGCCTCGTCGGCATCACCGCGCCGTGCGCCTACGTCGCCCCCTGGGCGGCCGTGGTGATCGGGGCCATCGCTCCGTTCGTCATGCTGGCCACCAACTGGCTGGTCGAGCGCGTCCTGCGCATCGACGACCCGGTTGGCGCGGCCGGCGTGCACGCCGGCGCCGGGCTCTGGGGCCTGCTGGCGGTCGGTATCTTCGCCGACGGGACGTACGGCGACGTCGCCGGCCTGATCGTCGGCCAGAGCGGGCAGATCGTCGCGCAGCTCATCAGCATTGGCACGGTGCTCGTCTGGGGGCTGGGCACCGGCTTCCTGCTGTTCGGCCTGCTCAAGGCGACGATGGGCCTGCGCGCCAGCCGCGAGGAGGAGCTGGCCGGCCTCGACGTACCCGAGCACGGGACGACTGCCTACCCGGAGGGTGATGGCCTGTCGCTGGCGCCGGCGAGGTCGTAGCACCCTACGCCCACAGGGGCGACGGCGCCTGCGATCCAGCCGAGGTCGAAGGAGCGGCGAGCCGGCGGCTCGCCCCTACCTATGCACGGAGCACAAAAGGCGTGGCGCGATCTTGGTAGGCGAGTCCGATGTGCGCGGGCGGCGCGCTCGTTAGGATCAGGATAGAGATCGAGCTAGGGCGGTCGGCGGGGGCGCCTGCAGGCGAGGCCGACCGGCGACCGGTAACCATCACATCGGTATCCATCACACCGGTAACCATCACATCGGTATCCATCGCACGGAGGATGAGACAGTGCCCGTCGAAGCGTTGTTGGCCAGCGCCGCGTTCGCCGGTATGTTCGGCCTGTGGGTGGTCTTGCCGACCGTCCTGCGGCGTCGGCACACCAAGGAAGAGTAGGGCGACGCTCCGCGTGCCAAAGGCGCGGGGCGTTACGTCTGGTCTGTAGCTGATCATCGCTTCGCAAACGGCAGGGGGCGGGCGTGCAGCCCGCCCCCTACGCGTGGCCCGCAGCGCGTCGCGCCGAGCTAGATGAGCACCTCCTCGGCGCCGCGAGTGATGACGATCTCCTCGGCCTCTTGCAGCGTGCGAATGACGGTCACGATCTTGGCCTGCGCCTCCTCGACCAGCCGCAGGCGCACCGGCCCGAGCACGCCGATGTCCTCTTGCAGCATCTGCGACGCGCGTCGCGACATGTTCTTGAGGATGCGGTCCCTGACCTCTTCGCTGGCGCCCTTGAGCGCCAGCGCCAGGTCCTTCGGGTTGACGTCGCGCAGCACGCGCTGGATCGAGCGGTCGTCGAGCTGCACGACGTTCTCGAAGACGAACATGCGCTTCTTGACTTCCGCCGCCAGCTCGGGGTCATTGCGCTCGAGGTTCTCCAGGATCGAGCGCTCGGTGCGCGCATCGACCGTGCCCAACACCTTGACCAGGTAGTCGATGCCGCCAGCGGTGCGAAAGCTGGTGGAGGCGAAGGCCGCCAGCTTCTCGCGCAGCGCGTCCTCGACCTCGCGCACGACTTCCGGCGCGGTGCGGTCCATCAGCGCGATGCGCCGCGCGACGTCGCCTTGGAACTCGTAGCTCAGGCCGGAGAGGATACGCGACGAGAGGTCTGGCGGCAGGTGCGAGAGGATGAGCGCGACGGTCTGTGGGTGCTCGGTCTCGAGGTAGGCGATGACCTGCGCCGAGTCGATTTGCGCCAGGAAAGAGAACGGCAGGCCGCGCGCGCCGGCGATGCGGGCCATCATCTCGCCCGCTCTCTGCGTGCCGAGGGCGCGGGAGAGGACCTGCTTGGCGTAGTCGGAGCCACCCTCCGAGACGTACTGGTAGCCGGCGAGGGACTCGAACACCTCCTCGAGGAAGGCGTCCATCGCCTCCGGGGACAGCTTGGGCAGCCGGACCACCTCGCGAGTCAGGGTCTCGATCTCGCGGTCGTCGAGGTTCTTGAAGACCGCGGACGCGCCCTCGGAGCCGAGCATGACGACGAGCATCGCCGACTTCTGGATCGGCGTGAGCACGATGCCCTTGTGTTGAGCTTGGGCCTCCGGCGTCGTCTGGGCAATCTCGGTTGCCATAGCCTACCTCGCCCGCAACTACTCTCTGCTTAGCAACCGCGCGCCTATCTTGTCAATAGGCATTTCGGGCCAGGCGCGAAAGTGATACGTGATGAGTAATGCCCCTGTTGGGCTGCTCCACTCCTCCCCAAGAAGGATTACCAAGGGGAGCGAGGCCCCCCTTTGGATTCCCCCCTTCATCTGCGATGCTCGCGGCGCGCCGCGGGGCGAACCGATTGCTGGACTAGGCGCGGATCTCCTGGCGCATGAAGCGGATGTACGAGATGACGAAGCAGACCACCGTCAGCGCGACGAGCCCGACGATCTGCGGCCAGACGAGCTGCAGGCTCATGATCCATGGCAGTGGCGTCAGCACCATGCCGCGCGCCTCCGGCAGCAGCCCGAGGAGCTGGAGCGGCATCAGCGTGCGCGCCGTCGGCGAAAGCAGCGTGAAGGTGGCCTCGCCGTAGAGCGTCACCGGCGAGAGCCGCGCCAACGCCTGCTGCGTGTCCTGCAAGCGCACCACGTCCGCCAACGTGGCGTCCGGCCCCAGCGGCACAAGCAGGTTGGCCATGATGCCGGAGAGCATGCCGACGAAGAACGTGCACACGATCCACACGGCCATGCCGGCCAGCGCCGAGGTCGCCGCCTGGCGGAAGAAGATCGAGAACATGATCGCTAGGCTCATCCAGAAGGCGACGTACACGGCTGTCACGGCGAAAAACGAGGTGAGGCGCAGGATCTCTTCGGCGGTCGGCGGGATGCCGATCAGGCGCAGGCCCAGGCCGGAGAGGATCAAGCCGATGGCCACGATCATCACGACGATGGTCGTCAGCCCGGCGAGGAACTTGCCGTTGATGACGGCGTCGCGATAGACCGGCTGGGCGAGCACGCGGCTCAGCGTCCCGCGGCTGTGCTCGCTGTTGATAGCGTCGAAGCCGAGGGCCAGGCCGAGCAGCGGGCCGAGGAAGCTGATGAAGGCAACGAAGGGCGGCAACTGGCCGTTCGACGCCGTGAACAGCAGCAGAAAGATGAAGCGCGCCTGGGCGCCGCTGCTAGTGACGGCGTCGCGGATGGACTGCGCCGCCACGTAGGTCGCGGCCAGCCCGGCGATGAAGATCAGCGCCAGCAGGATGAGGAAGCGCCGACTGCTGAAGTGGTCGGCGATCTCTTTGCGGAAAACCGGGGCTAGACCCGGCATGTGTCCTCCCCTCCGTCTACGCGTGCTGGAAGTACCGCATGTAGATCTCCTCCAGCGCCGAGCCACGCACGCGCATCGCCAGGATGTCAACGCCGCTCTTGACCAACTGCCGCACGACGTCGGCGCGCGCGTCGCGCGAGAGCGCGAGCAGCACGGCGTCGCGGTTCGGCTCGACGCGCTCGACGCCGGGAATGCCCCTGAGCAGGGTCACCGTCTGGTCGTTGAGCGGGCGCACCTGCGCCTCGACGAGCATGAACTCCGCGCCGAAGAGCTGGCGCCCAAGCTGGTCGATGGCGCCCTGGGCGATCAGCTTGCCCTGGGAGAAGATGCCGACGCGATCGCAGATGCGTTGCACCTGCGGGAGCTGGTGCGAGGAGACGATGACCGTCATGCGCTCCGAGCGGGCGAGGTGGCGGATGAAGTCGAGCAGATCGACGGTGGCCTCGGGGTCGAGGCCGATGGTCGGCTCGTCGAGGATCACGACCTGCGGGTGCTTGAGCAGCACGTCGGCGATGCCGAGCCGTTGGCGCATGCCCCGGGAGTATGTGCCGACACGCTTGTGGGCGACGTCGGTCAGACCGACGCGGTCCAGGACTTCGGCGATGCGCCGCTTCGTTTCGGCCATGGGCAAGTCGTTAAGGTCGGCGGTGTAGGCCAGGTTCTGCCAGGCCGTGAGGTCCTCGTAGAAGCCGACACTGTCCGGTAGGTAGCCGACGATCCTCTTGACGGCGAGCGGGTCGCGCGTCGGGTCGTGACCGCAGACGCGCGCTGTACCGGCGCTCGGCTCGGTAAGACCGAGCAGCATGAGCACGGTCGTCGTCTTGCCGGCTCCGTTCGGCCCGAGGAGGCCGAAGATCTCGCCCTCCTCGACGCGCAGGTTGAGACGGTCGACGGCGACGAGGTCGCCGTAGCGTTTCGTCAGGTCGGTCGTCTCGATGACGGCCATGGTTGACCACCTTCTCCCGTTGCCGGGCGGCCGGCGCCGCCTAGCGCCGGCCGAACTTGCGGAAGATGCCGAACAGGCCGCCGACGGCGAGCACCACGACGCCAGCGCCGACGAGGCCCCACGCGGTGGGCGTCTCGACGGTGACGCGCAGCTCCTTGCCGTCGCTGGTCTGTGGCGTCGAGGCGCTGACGCGCAGCAGGTAGTCGCCGGCGATGGCCTTGTTCGACGGCTGAAGGGTCATGGTCACCTCGCGCGACCCGCCGGCCGGCACCACGTCGAGCCGGTCGGGAGCGAAGGTGACCGTCCAGCCGTCCGGCTTAGTCGACGAGAGCGTTACATTTTGGAGGTCGGCGCCGCCGATGTTCTCGACGACCCAGGCGACGACGCGGTTCTCGCCGGCCGTCGCCGCGGTGTTGAGCAGGCCGGACTGCGTGCTCAGCGCGAGCTTGTGCACGCCGGTGAGTTGCACGGTGAGGGTCTGCTGCGAGCGGTCGGTCCCCGCCGTGGCGCCCAGTTGCATCTGATAGTCGCCGGGGGCCGCGCGCTCCGGCGACTGCACCTCGACGTCGAGGCCCCGCGTCTCGCTGCCCTTCATGCGGATGCTGGAGATCTGCTTCGACTCATACGCCGGCTTGAACGAGACGGTCCAGCCCTCGGGCGCGTTCGCCGCGAGGCTATACAGGCGCTCTTCGGACGACTCGTTGACGAGGTCGAGCTTGAACTCGAACTTCGAGCCGGACTGCCCTCGCAGCCGCGGGTATTGCGTCAGGAGCTTACTGGCGCCGGGGATGGCCTCGGCCACGGTGACTGTAATCGGCAGCCGTAGGTCCTCAACGCCGTCGGTGCTCGCCGCGCGCAGCGCGAACTCGCCCGTCTGACCCTTGGCGTTCTGCGGCGGGCGAATCTGGAGCTCGAAACTCTGCGACTTGCCCGGCCCGACCCAGATGCTGTGGACAACCATGCCGAGCGCCTTGAAGGTCGTCTCCCAGCCCTGGGGCGCGCGGGAGACCTCGAGCTTATACATCCGGCCGACCGCGCCGTTGTTGAACAGCTCGACGGACAGCGTGACGAGCTTTGCCTCCTCGACCGTAACGCTGGGAAACGGCGTCGCCAGCACCGACGGGCCCGGCGTCCTCGGCGTCTGCTCACCCGTCTGCGCCTGCGCCGCCGGGACCACGGCGAGCGACGCTACCGCGAACAACACAAACAGCATCGTGGCGAAGCGCAGCACCTTAGCCCACATATCTCATCCTCCCCTGAAATTGCTCCTCTGAAATGACTCCTCTGAAAATCGCCCTTGTTGGCGGGCTGCCCCACCCCGCGCCCACAGAGCTATCACAAGGGCGCTTCGCCCCCTTCGATTCCCCCTTTGGCTTCCCCGTTCGAACGTCCCATGTTCATCCGGCGCTCCTGCCTCACAGGAGCATCGGGAACTCCTGCGACATCGTTCCTCTCGGCGGACGCGAGACCCCAGAAGAACAGCGCTCCTCTGAGTACGTGCTACCAGCGACGTGTTAACACAACGCTAGAGAAGCGTTAAAACTGCGTAGATGCACCGCCCGTCGTGCTCACATCCCTGGGGCGATCTACATAACCATACCATGGCGCGCCGCCGCGCTGACCGCGGCCGGCCGGGCCTCGACCGGCGAGCTGCGCGCGAAGCGGGGACGCCGGCCCGCTAGGTCACGGGCTAACGCCGCGGCGTCCGCGGCACCGTGCTCGTTGAGCAAGGTAACGAAGTCTCCTCCTGCGCCAAGTGTACCCTAAGCGAAGCCGAGCTTTCCCGGCGGCCCCGCCAACGTCGCTCGCCGTCGGGCGGCCTCCCCCCGCGCCGAGCGACGTTGCCGAAGGTCGCCGCGGGCGACCTTCGGATTCGCCCTGCTCATCTCGCGCCGCTGCCCCCGGCGGCGTCCGGGCCGGTGCGTCGGCCCTGCGGCTCTCAGCCCGCCACCGCCACTGGCCGGAGCTGCTCGACCACCCACCCCGTCGGGCGGTCCTGGCAAAGGATGCCACCGTCAGGCCCGACGGTGTAGCGCACGATCCCCCCGGCGTCGAGGCCCCAGTACGGGCCGTCGGCCCGCCAGGCGCGCGCCACCGTGCCGTCGGGCATGCGGTAGTGGGCGCCGGCGGTCAGCCAGCGGTCGGCCACGCTGCGCATCACTGCGACCACACGACGAGGCGCGGCTCGAACGGGTCCGGCAGGTCGGGATGGCGTGGCAGGACGCGCACCAGGAAGCCGTGCAGCCCGCTCTGCGCGCACACGAGCGCGGTGCCGAAGGCCGCCTCGCCGCGGCAGGCCTCCTCCCCGAGCGTCATCGTCACCACGTTGCTCGTGCCGATCTCGCCCTCGGCCGTCACCGGGCCGTGCAGGACCTGCACCAGCACCTCGTCAGGGCGTAGCGGGCCGAGGCGGATGCGCGCCAGCACGTGCAGCGAGTCGCCGACGGCGAGCACCTCGGGGCCGTCGACGCTGACGTCCACGACGCGCACCTGCGGCCACGTCTCGCGCACGCGCTGCCGCCAGGCGGCGAGGCTGCGCGCGGGCGCGAAGCCGTCTTCGCTGAGCCGGCGGTAGGCGGCGTGCGCCGGCAGATAGAAGCGCTGCGTGTACTCGCCGACCACGCGGTGGGTGTTGAAAACGGGCGTGATGCCGGCGATCGACGCCTTCATGCGCGCGATCCAACCGCGCGGCAGCCCGTCGGGGCCGCGGTCGTAGAAGAGCGGGACGATGTTCTTCTCCAACAGTTCGTAGAGCGCGCGCGCCTCCACCTCGTCCTGCGTCTCCGGGTCGGGGTACTCCTCGCCGCGGCCGACCGCCCAGCCGAGGTCGGGCCGGTAGCCCTCGCACCACCAGCCGTCGAGCACGCTGACGTTGAGCCCGCCGTTCATGGCTACCTTCATGCCGCTTGTCCCGCTGGCCTCCAGCGGCCGGCGCGGCGTGTTCAGCCACAGGTCGACGCCCTGGACCAGGTAGCGTGCCATCTCGACGCCGTAGTTGACGAGGAAGACGATGCGGCCGCGAAACTCGTCACGCCGCATAAGGTGGATGAGCTGGCGAATCGTCTCGTGTCCCGGCGTGTCCTGCGGGTGTGCCTTGCCGGCGATGAGGATCTGGACCGGCCGCGCGCGGTCGCCCAGGAGCTGCGCCAGGCGGTCGGGATCTCGAAACAAGAGCATGGCCCGCTTGTAGGTCGCGAAGCGGCGCGCGAAGCCGATGGTCAGGGCCGCGGGATCCAGCGCTTCGGTGGCGCGGTTGATCTCGTGCGGCGTCGCGCCCTGCCGCTCCATCGTGCGGCGCAGGAGGCTGCGCGTGTAGCCGACGAGGCGCTCGCGACAGCGCTCGTGCGTGCGCCACAGCTCCTCGTCGGGAATCTCTTGGACGCCTTCCCAAATGCGGCGATCGCTCGGGTCCTCGCGCCAGCGCGGACTGAGGTAGCGGTCGTAGAGCGGCGCGAGGTCGCGCGCCGCCAGCCACGTCGCCAGGTGCACGCCGTTGGTGACCGAGGTGATGGGCGACTCGCTGGCTGGGAGGCCCGGCCAGAGGTTGTGCCACATCTGGCGCGAGACCTGGCTGTGCAGCTTGCTGACGCCGTTGACGTAGGCCGAGAGGCGGACCGCCAGCACGGCCATGCAGAAGGGCTCGCTCGGGTCGTCGGCGCGCTGCCGCCCCAGCGCCAGCAGGTCATCGACAGAGATGCCCAGCTCGCGCACGTACTCGCTGAAGTAGGCGCCGATGAGGTCGGCGCCGAAGTAGTCGATGCCCGCGGCCACGGGCGTGTGAGTCGTGAAGATGTTGCTGGTCTCCACGACCTCGGCAGCCTCGGCGAACGACACGCCGTGCTCGTGGACGAGCTGCCGGATGCGCTCCAGCGCGAGGAAGGCGGCGTGGCCCTCGTTCATATGGCAGACTGTCGGCTGCGCGCCCACCGCCGCCAGCGCGCGCATGCCGCCGATGCCGAGCAGAATCTCCTGGCGAATGCGCATATCGGGATCGCCACCGTACAGGCGGTCGGTGACTAGCCGGTCGTGCGGGTCGTTCTCGGGAAGATTGGCGTCGAGGAGCAGCAGCGGCACGCGGCCGACCTGCACGCGCCAGACCTGCGCCGCGATGCGACGGCCAGGGTACTCGACGCCGATGGTCACCGGCCGTCCGGCGGCGTCGAGCTCCAGCGCCATCGGCATCGTGTAGAAGTCATTGTCGGGATAAAGCTCGCCCTGCCAGCCATCGACGTTGAGGTACTGCTGGAAGTAGCCCTCTTGGTACGCCAGCCCTACGCCGACGACGGGCACGCCGAGGTCGCTGGCCGATTTCAGGTGGTCGCCGGCGAGGACGCCCATACCGCCCGAGTAGATCGGGAGACACTCGGTCAGGCCGTACTCGAAGGAGAAGTAGGCGATGAGCGGCTTGGCGTCGCCCACGCCGACGCGGTCGAACCAGGTGCGCTTCGCCTGCGTGTAGGTGCGGAACCACTGGGTGACGCGCTCGAGCTGGGCGAGGAAGCCGTCGTCCTCGGCTGCCTGGCGCAGGCGCTCCTGGCTGACGAGACCCAGCATGCGCACCGGGTTGTGGCCGGTGGCCCCCCAGAGATCGCCGTCGAGGCGGCGAAAGATGTCGAGCGCGTCGACGTTCCAGGCCCACGCCAGGTTGTATGCGAGGTCGCGCAGCGGGGATAGGACGGTCGGCAGCGTCGGGCGCACGAAGAAGGTGCGCAGTGGTCGCACGCTATCCCTCGCTGAAGCTGCTGGTGGCGCGCCGGTCTCAGGCGCGCGCGGCGAAGCGCAGCCGGCGGCCGGCCCCGACGGCAAGTATAACAGACGACCGGCATCCCTCCGCCGTCGGGCGCGTTGCCGTAAGGCAATGCGCGTGCTACGATCACCCATGCAGCGCCGCGCGGGGCGCGACGAGAGGTATCGCGCATGCTGGAAGTCACCCCACGCCCGCAAACGCCTGAGCTGGACCAGGTGGATCGCCGCCTCCTGAATGGTATCCAGGCCGACTTTCCGCTGGCCAGCCGGCCCTTCGCCGCGCTGGGCGAGCGCTTCGGCTGCGACGAGCAGGAGGTCATCAAGCGCCTCGGCGCGCTGAAGCGCCGCCGGATCATCCGCCAGATCAGCGCCATCTTCGACACACGCAGCATGGGCTACCGCTCAAGCCTGGTGGCCATGCGCGTCGAGCCGGGGCGCGTGGAGAGGGCGGCACGCGTGATCAATACCCATCCGGGGGTCACCCACAACTACGAGCGCAACCACGAGTTCAACCTCTGGTTCACGGTCGCCGTCCCGCCGACGATGGACCTCCAGCGGCACGTCGACCGGCTGCACGCGCTGGCCGGCGCGCTCTCGACGCGCATCCTCCAGACCATCCGCCTGTTCAAGATCGCCGTGCAGCTCGATATGACCGGCGAGGAGAGCGCCACCGCCCAGGCCGAGCCGCTCTACGGCGACCACCGACGGCCGAAGCAGCCGCGCGAGCTGGACGCGGTGGAGGTCGGCGTCGTGCGCGAGCTTCAGGAAGACTTGCCGTTGGAGCCGGCACCCTTCGCGCCGATGGCCGAGCGCCTCGGTATCGGCGAAGAGGAGCTGTTCGCTCGCGCGCGGGCGCTCCAGGACGAGGGGCTGCTGCGGCGCTTCGCGGCGATCCTCTACCACCGCAAGGCCGGCTTCCGCGCGAACGCTATGGGCGTGTGGAAGGTCGACCCGGAGGCCATGGACCGCATCGGGCCGATGGTCGCCTCGTTCAAGGCCGTGAGCCACTGCTACCAGCGACCGATCTACGCGGACTGGCCGTACAACTTGTTCAGTATGATCCACGGCCGCAGCAAGGACGAGTGCGAGGAGATCATCGCCGCCATCGCCCTGGCGACGGGCCTGACCGACTACGCGGCTCTTTACTCCACACGCGAGTACAAGAAGACGCGCGTGCGCTACTACACGCCCGAGTACGAGCAGTGGGAGGCTCGGCACCTCAGCGCATGATAGCCGGCGATCCGATGCCGAGCGGCACCCCTTGCCGCAGCGGCAGAGCGACGGAGCGATTGCTGAGGCTGGCCGCTCGACGCGTGCCGCGAGCGCCGCGGCGCGACGTCCCCCTCGCCGCGTGCCGAGAGAGGCCGCAGGAGCACCAGACGCCCCCGCCGCGGCAGCGCTGCGCCCGGCCAATGCCGCATTGCTCGGCGCCGCAGCGACGCGCACGCTCCGCCAGCCGCCACACGCGGCACCATGCCCGGCGTGCAAGACGGCCTGGCCTCCAGCATCGCAGCGCCCGGCTCTCCCCTGAAAATAGATGCCAAGCGTTACCCCCTAGCCAATCGCCCACGGCTGCCGATGCACTTCATGGAAGCCCATTGAGCGCCGTGAGGCTTGCGCTATCTTCGATCTTCGACCCGGGGCCGTCGTCGCCTGTTTCCAGGTGCTCCGCGTGGCCGGAGCCGGGAATCGGGCCACGGTATACCAGGCCTACGATATTCAGCGGCAGCGCTTCGTCGCGCTGAAGGTGCTGCACGTCGAGTTCCCCGGCAGCATCGCCGCCGACGAGCACATCGGC
>JACQUS010000044.1 GCA_016210125.1 Chloroflexota bacterium
CACGGGGACACGGGGACACGGGGACGCCGGGACGGGGGGAAAGCTGCTCGCCTTTTCTCCGCGTCTCCCCTTCTCCGCGTCTCCGCGTCCCTCGCTCTCCGCGTCGCCGTGTCTCCCCTTCTCCGCGTCACCGTCCTCGGCGTGCTACTCGCGCTGGCGGTGCTGCCGGCGCTGGCGCGGCTGCCGGTCGAGGCCGCGGCACTACGCGCCTGGCAGGCCGCCGAGCCGCGGGCCATCGCCGCCGCGCTCGAGGCGCGGCCGCCGCGGCCCGTCTACGTGACCACGAACTGGATCCCGTGGCTGGACGTGTTCCTCGGCTTTCCGGGCCTCGCGCCCGGAGATCGGCGCCGTGCATTACAACGGCTGCGCTTCGGCGACCTCGGCCGGCCGGTGCCCGTGCCGGACGCGTACGTGGTGCACGACCGCGGCGTCATCGCCAACCGGCCGCTCGCCTGGCGCGAAATCGCCACACCGACGGCCCGCAGCGTCGTCTACCTGGCGCCGGCCGACGCGCCGCCGCCCTGCGCGGAAGGGATGAGCCCACCCCCCAGCCCCCTCTCCGCGCGCGGAGAGCGCGAGCGCGGGGGTGAGGTCGCCTCCTGCGCCGGGCCGGAAGCGTATGTCATGGACGTCGAGGCCGAGCTATTCCGCGGCCTCGCGCCGCCGGACAGCGCGGCGCCGATCGGCGCCGGCGGCTGGACGTCGTACGCGCAGGGCTTCTACTCGGCCGGCGGGGCAGCGATCACGCGCCTGCCGGGCGCGCCGATCTGGCAGAACGTGTGGCAGCTCCCGCCCGGTGAGTACCGCATCGCCCTGCGCGTCTACGACCAAGGCAACGGCGGGCGCAACGTGCTCGCTGTGCGGCTAAACCACACCGTCGGCGTGGCCCGCTGGCAGAGCGAGCAGCCGGGCGTCCGCGAGGTCAACGTGGCCATCGCGGATCCCGACGGCGGTAATTTGCTGGCGCTGACGCCGCTCTTCGTCGGGCAGGGCACGCTGATCGTGGACCGCGTCAGCATCGCACGATCGCCCGCGACCTGGCAGCCGCCGATCGACGGCCCGCTGGCGCTCGAAGCCGAGGACGCCGACGGCTTGGCGCTGGCGCCGGGCGGCGACTACAGCCGCGCCGACGGCTGGACGAGCTACGCGATGCCCTTCTACTCTGGCGGACGCGCGGCCATCACGCGCGCCGTCGGGCGGACGATCACGCTACCGCTCCCGGCCCTGGCGGCAGGTGACTACGAGGTGACAGTTACGGTGTACGACTATGGAAACGGCGGCGAGAACGTGCTAGAAATCGCCTTGAACGGCGTCGTAGCCGACCTCCGCTGGGGTGGCGACGCGGCTGGTGTACGCGATCTGCACCTGACGCTGCGCGGCGTCGGCGCGGGCAGCGACCTGCGGCTGCGCGCGCTGCGTAACGGGCAGGGGTACGTCATCGTGGACCGTGTTATGCTGGTGCCGGCGACGCCCTAGCCGTGGCGCGCGCGACGGCGGCCTTGGGCGTGAGAGCGAGCGATAGACGTGCAGCGCGAGGTGGCGACCCCATCCCGCCGCCCACCATCCGGCACGCTCACCTTCGAGGCGTTCCTCGCCTGGTGCGACGAGGACACCTGGGCCGAGTGGGTGGACGGGGAGGTGCTGCTCTTGACGCCGAACACGCGCCGGCACCAGGAGCTGGTGGGGCTTCTGTACCGCCTGTTCGCAGCGTGGGCCGAGGCGCACGACCTGGGAGTCGTGCTCGTCGAGCCGTTTCTTGTCCGGCTGCCTGGGCCGGCGCGGAGCGCGCGCCTGCCCGACCTGCTGTTCGTCGCGCATGAGCATCGCGACCGCCTGACGGAGACCTTCCTCGACGGCGCGGCCGACCTCGTGGTCGAGATCGTCTCGCCCGAGAGCGCGGCGCGCGACCGTGGCGAGAAGTTCGTCGAGTACGAGGCAGCCGGCGTGTCGGAGTACTGGCTGATCGACCCCGACCGGCAGCAGGCCGAGTTCTACCGGCTCGGCCCCGACGGCCGCTACCACCTAGCGCAGGGCGGGTCCGCGGGCAGCTACGAGAGCGCGGTGCTGGCCGGCTTCCGGCTGCCCGTCGAGTGGCTCTGGCAGCAGCCGCTGCCGAAGGTCCGCGAGGCGCTGCGCGCCCTGGGCCTGCCCTGAGGGAGGACGCGATGACGCACGAGGAGGAGGCGCGCGGCGCCGTGGTGCTCGCCGGTCGTGAACCCCCGCCCGGCAAGCTCACCTTCGAGCAGTTCCTCGCCTGGTGCGACGAGGACACCCGGGCCGAGTGGGTGGACGGGGAGGTGGCGATGGTCAGCCCGGCGTCCTACCGCCACGCGGAGCTCGCGGACTTTCTCCTAATTCTCGTGAGGCTTTGGGTCGAGGCCCACGACCTCGGCGTGGTGCTCTCAGCGCCCTTCCTAATGCGGCTGCCGGCGCCCCTTCAGCGGGCTCGCGAGCCCGACCTCCTCTTCGTGGCGCAGGAGCATCGCGACCGCCTGCGGGAGACGTACTTGGACGGCGCGGCCGACCTGGTGGTCGAGGTCGTCTCGCCGGAGAGCGCGGCCCGCGACCGCGGCGAGAAGCTCGGCGAGTACGAGGCCGGCGGCATCCCTGAGTACTGGCTCATCGACCCCGACCGGCGGCAGGCTGAGTTCTACCGGCTCGGCCCTGACGGCCGCTACCACCTCGCGCTGGGCGGGTCCGCGGGCAGCTACGAGAGCGCGGTGCTGGCCGGCTTCCGGCTGCCCGTCGAGTGGCTCTGGCAGCAGCCGCTGCCGAAGGTGCGCGACGCGCTGCGCGCCCTGGGCCTGCCCTGAGGGAGGACGCGATGACGCGCGAGGAGGAGAAGCGCGCCGCCGCGGTGCTCGCCCGTCGTGAACCCCCGCCTGGCAAGCTCAGCTTCGAGGAGTTCCTCGCCTGGTGCGACGAGGACACCTGGGCCGAGTGGGTGGACGGGGAGGTGGTGGTGGTCAGCCCAGCGTCGGCGCGGCATCAGGACCTCGTCTGGTTTCTGGGCCTCGTGCTCGGCCTTTGGGTGCGGCGGCGCGGCCTGGGTCGGACCTTCGCCGCCCCATTCCTCATGCGCTTGCCGGCGCCGCTCAACCGCGCCCGCGAGCCCGACCTGCTGTTCGTCGCCCGCGAGCAACTGGACCGGCTGACGGAGACGTATCTCGACGGCCCGGCCGACCTGGTGGTCGAAATCGTCTCGCCGGAGAGCGCGGCGCGCGACCGCGGTGAGAAGCTCGGCGAGTACGAGGCCGGCGGCGTCGCGGAGTACTGGGTGGTCGATCCCCAGCACGAGACGCTAGAGGTCTACCGCGTAGGCCCGAGCGGGCGGTACGAGACGGCCTTCGCCGGCCGGGAGGGGGTGTACGAGAGCCCGTTGCTGCCCGGGCTGCGGCTCGACAGCGGCTGGCTCTGGGCCGAGCGGCTGCCGGTCGTCGACGCGCTGCGGGCTCTCGGTCTGCCCGGCTGAGCGCGGCGGCGCGGCGGCGCAGGCCGGCCCGCGAGCAGTCGAAGACTCGACTCTCGAAGAGTCGCCTCTGGAGACTGGCGAGCGGCCGGCGTAACAGGCAGGGATGCCTCATCGTTCATAAGAGCAGCGCGTGCGACGCAGGCGCAGCTTGCGCGCCAGCGGCGGCAGGGGCCGCCAGCAAGGTGGCGTGCGCGCCGCTTGACAACGCGCCCGCACGCACCTATAGTGGAGCGTCGGAAGCGCACCGCCCAGCGAGCCGCCACGCCGAGCGGCTGGCGGCACGGGCGGATGGGCTCGGCTCGCGAGCCGTTCGCGAGCCCATAGGCGTGGTAACGACCGCGACGTGGGCCTCAGACCCGCGCGACGGAAAGGGGGGATGCCGGCGCAGCGAAACGCGTGACGTTTGCGTACCAACGAGACCTCTCCAACGAGACCTCTCAATGGAGACCTCTCAATGGAGACCTCTCAATGGAGACCTCTGGGGAACCACCTTGCAAGGGAGGGTATCTAGAAGATGCACACTGGACGCGGCGTAAGCCGTATGCTCCGTGTCGCGATCGCCATGGTCCTGACGCTGGCTATGCTGCCGCTGCCGATGTTCGGTACCAACACGGCAGAGGCGTGGGACACCGGCTCAGGCTACCGCCAGGACGAGAACGCCCTGCGCACCCTCGGCATCTCGGCTGGCGCCCGCAGCATCCTCAACTTCGCCGGTTCGGGCGAGCGCACCGAGGCGCGCGGGATCACGACGAGCTACTTCGCCGGAGCCGTTCCGGAAGGCACAGCGGCTGGCGGCACGAGCGATATCACCACCAGCCAGATCAGTCGCGCCTACCTGCTCCTACGCGACACCAAGTCGGAGCGCTGGGTCGGCCTCATCGCCATCAACAGCACCCTCGGGGGCGAGATCGGTGACACGACGACCCATCGTGACTGGAACGGCGTTCGCGGCGCGGCCTTCTCCCTGTGGGGCACGGGGGTGAAGGACGCCTCGTCGAGCAACCCGCGGTCGAGCGTCGTGACCGCCGCCCCGGTGGCGGGCGCGCCGTTCACGGAGAACATCATCGGCGAAGCCGTGACGCGGCTGATTACGACCAGCGCCCGCCGGGCCAACGGCATCCTTACCAGCGCGACGGGCGACCGCATGGACGACGCCGGCGGCACGGCCGCGGCGATCGGCTCGTGCGCCTGCGAGGGCAACTCCAACGGCCGCTCGGCTTTCCTCACCACCGCGCAGGTTACGAACGCGACGACGAGCACCTCGGCCGGCATGGCGGGCGGCGACACGCTGACGGTGGCCTGGAACGTGGCCTTCGCCACGCCGCAGGTCTCCGGTCCCGTCGAGCTCTGGTCGGCTGTCGAGTCCTTCCAGAACGCTGTCGGCCTGGCCGCGCGGCTCTACGACGGCTGGGACCGCTACGCGACGCGGACGATCGGCACGACGCCGTTCATCGGTGTCAGCTCGGTGCCGACCGGCGCGAGCGTCGGCCAGCAGGCCGGGATCATGATCGAGGCCACGGACCCCGAGAGTGACATCGACGCCGCGGATATCGACGTCCGCGCGGTGTCGGTCACGCTCGTCGGCGCGGGTGGCAACGTGACGCTGATCTACTACCACCGCAAGTCCGACTCGACCAAGATCAGCACGACGGACGACGAGAAGTTCCAGATCGCGCGTGACGACGGCCGGTACTCCGGCCTGTCTGACGGCACGACGATCAGCCACGCGTGGCTGGACTTCGACCAGCCCGACAAGGTCTCCAGCGGCGACAGCTTGCGCGTCACATTCCGCGTGACGTTCAAGGAGGCCGCGCGAGGCCAGACGTTTACCGTGTACGGGCGCGTGCTGGACCGCGAGTACAACGATAGCGGTCTGGTGCGCGTCGGCACGGTTCGCGTGCAGTAGCGCTCCACCCTCCCTCCGGTCGCGTCCCGCCCGGCAGACGGGCGGGCGCGACGCCGGGGGATCGTGGGTCGCCAGTATCGTTACCAAGGCAAGCGCAAACAGGGGCGGGTGGCAAACCTGCCCCTGTTGCTCTTATGCGGCGCATGAGTGGCGCGATCATCGCGTCCTCGCAGGCAAGGCCGCGCGAGCGCCTTGGCTCAAAGGATTCGTTGGGGGCATCCGATCATGCGCATCTCCTACGACCACAAGGTCGACGCCGTGCTGATCGAGTTGAGCGACGATGCGCCATCCTGCACGGAGGATTTGGCCAAGGGCATCACGGTCGACTTCACGCGCGACCGGCGCATCGTGTCGATCGAGATCCTCGACGCTTCGCAGGTGCTGGAGCCCGCGGCGCTCACTCGTGTCGAGGTCGAGGGGCTGCCGACCGTCGCAGTCGCGCCCGTCTCGGCGCAGTAGGGCGTTGCTGGGCAGGGGCTCCGAGTCGAAGGATCAGCGTCCACGGTTGCAGCAGCCCCGCCGGCATGCCATAATCGGTGTCACCGCGCGGTCGAGGCGCTGCCCGATGCTGCGAGTCGCTCTGCGAGCCCTCGTGCTCCTCGCCGCCGTCGGCCTGGCGATCGCCCCACGGCAGACGGCCTGGGGCGATGACGTGAGCGCCTGGCAGGCGGCCGCTCCGCTCCCGCTGCCGATCCGTGCCGTGGCCATCGCGCGGAGCGACGCGAACGTGGTCCTGGCCGCCACCGAGGATGGCCTCTACCGCACCGCCGACGGCGGGCGCACCTGGCAGCGCAGCCCCCATCCGAGTGCGAGCAGCGCGCGGATCGTCGCCCTCGGCGCCAGCCCTGCGGCGCCCTGTAGCTTCTACGCCCTGGCGGCCTACGACGGGCTGCTGCGCAGCACCGACTGTGGCCAATCGTGGCAGCGCACGGCGCGGCACGACTGGGAGTCGTACCCGCCGCTGTCACCGACGGCCGGACGGACGCCCCGGCATTTCGATCGTCTCTCCGTGGGCCCCCCCGGCATCATCTATGTCGGCGGCGAAACCGTGGCGCAGACGACCGACGACGGCGGCACCTGGCGCGTCGCGTCCGATGGGCTCCCGCCTGGCGGCGGCATTCTGGAGCTGCTGCTCGATCCGCAGAGCCCCCAGCGCCTCTATGCCACGGTGTTCCAGCTCAACGCGCCCGATCTCCCCCAGGTCGCGCGCCCCACCTCCGGGCTGTACCGCAGCGAGGACACCGGGACCACCTGGCAGCGCATCGGCCTGGGGTTCGCCTCGCCGGCGGCCGTCGTCTCCGCGCTGGCCTTCGACGCGCAGCAGCCCGGCGCGCTCCTCGCCGGCACGCACAGCCACGGCCTCTACCGCAGCGGCGACGGCGGCCTGACGTGGCAGCGCGTGCCCGATCTGCCGGAGACGCTCGGCATCGCCGACCTGGCGACCCTGGCGGCGGCGCCGGGCCTGGGCCTCGCGGCGACGTTCGGCGACGGCGTGTACGTCAGCCGCGACGGCGGCCAGAGCTGGCAGCCGCTCAACGACGGACTGCCGGCGCAGCGGCGCTTCGAGCACGTCGCCCTGGCCGCCTCAGCCGACGGCGCGGTCGCCTACGCCGTCGACGAGCTGCCCGAAGCCGCCGGCTTCCGCATCTGGCGCCGCCAGCTCGGCCCGTCCACCCAGCCGGGGGCCGCGCTCCGCCCGCCGTTCCGCGCGCTCGTGCCGGCCGCGGGGCGCTAGCATATGCCGCTCGGCGGCGCCG
>JACQUS010000516.1 GCA_016210125.1 Chloroflexota bacterium
CCTGGTGGCTCGTGGTGGCCCTCCATCTCGCGAACCCGGTGCTGCTGCCACCGCCGCCGACCGTCGTGCGCTCGATGGTGGAAATGCTGATCGAGGGCACGCTGCTCGTCCACGTCGCCGTCAGCCTCGCGCGCGCGGTCGGCGGCTTCCTCCTGGCGACGGTGATCGGCGTGCCGCTGGGCATCTTCATGGGCCGCTCGGCGCGCATCCACGCGATCATCGACCCGTGGGTCGAGCTGCTGCGGCCGGTGCCGCCGATCGCTATGCTGCCGCTCGTCGTGCTCTGGTTCGGCATCGGCGAGGAGTCCAAGCTCGTCGTCGTCTTCTACGGGGCCATCTTCCCCATCCTTATCAACACCATCCACGGCGTGCGCACCGTCGACAACACGCTCATCCGCGCCGCGCGGGCGCTGGGCGCCTCCGGGCGGCAGATCTTCTACCTTGTCGTCCTGCCGGCCGCCGTGCCGAGCGTCGTGACCGGGCTGCGCCTGGGCGCCGGCATGGCCATCTTCGTCCTTGTCGCCGCCGAGCTGCTGGGCTCCACGGCCGGCCTCGGCTGGCTGATCATGGACTCGCGCGAGCACTTCTTCACCGATCGCATCATGGTCGGCATCGTGGCGTTGGGCCTGGTCGGCTACTGCATCAACCGCAGCCTGCTCGGGCTGGAGCGCAAGCTGGTGCGCTGGCGCCCGGCGCAGGAGTAGGCCGCGCGCCGTCGGCTCGCGCCGAGATGGGCTGTCACATCAGGGCACATCGGTGGGCGGCTGCCCCGCCGTCGGGCGTAACGCGCGCCGCGCCGCACGCTCGCGCAAGGGCGGGCAGGCAGCCCACTGAAGGTGGCGCTCGGTCGGAGCAGAGAGCAAAGGGGGAGGGTTGAGCCATGCGTCGCTGGTTGAGCGTCTGGTCGCTGTCGGTCGTCGCGCTTGTCGCCGCGCTGGTGCTCGCTGCAGCCTGCACTGGGCAGCAGGAGGCCACGAAGCCCCAGGCGAAGGCCGCCGGGCCGGAGGTCACGGCGCTGGCGGTCGGCACGACGGCCGACCCGCAGGTCGGCGGGCCGTGGATTATTGCCCGTGAGAAAGGCTTCTTCGCTCAGGAGGGCCTGACGCAGGCCGAGGTGAAGGTCTTTCCTTCCGGCCCGGCGACGTTCCCGGCCTTCGTCTCCGGTGACCTGAAGGGCAACACGCACGCCGAGCAGCCGATGATCACCCAGGCCGCCGGCGGTGTGAAGCTGAAGCTGGTGGGCGTCTACGCCGACATCACCGGCGTGCACGGCATGGTCGGCAGCGCGCGCGTCAAGACGGCCAAGGACCTCGAGGGCAAAAAGGTGGCCTTGCAGAAAGCCAGCACGATGGACTGGTACACCAAGAACTTCTGCAAGACCTTCGCCTGCGACATCAGCAAAGTCGAGGTCGTCAACATGCCGCCGGCCGAGGGCGTGACGGCCTTGGTCAACGGCAACGTCGACGGCTTCGCCATCTGGCAGCCGTTCTTCAGCCGCGCGCTCCAGGCCGGCAAGGACAAGGGCCTCCACCCGCTGCACTACAACAACACCTCGTTCCTCGTCGGCGCGGAGGGGCCGCGCAAGATCCATACGGCGTATAGCATCTTGTACGTGGCGCCGGAGTTCCTTGAGAAGAACCCGCGCACCGTCGACGCGATACTGCGCGCGCTCGACAAAGCCGTGACCTTCATCAATAACAATCAGGCTGAGACGGTCAAGATCTTCGCCAAGGAGTACAAGCAGCCGGAAGACGAGATGGACGGCATCGTGCGCGCCATCCGCTATGGGCTGGCGCTCAACGAAGAGCGGGTGAAGGACATCGAGGGCATGGTCGACCTCCTCCTGACCGAGAAGCTCATCAAGGAGAAGGTGGAGATCCGCAAGGACATCCTCGACACCGCGCCGCTCAAGCGCGTCAAGCCCGAGGCCGTGACCGTTGGCGGCTAGGGCGCTGCCACGCTGCGGCGCCCGCCGCGCCTGTTAGGGGCGCTTCCCGGCGCGGCGCGTGCCCCCGGCGCGCGGCGATGCCGCGCCTGCGTCTCGCCTCGCGCGGCGTGGGTAGGGGCGAGCGTCGTCCCAGCCCACGCCGCGGTGCGTCCTGGCCGTGAGTCGGAATGATGCAGACACCCGCCGTTCAGGTTGATCCGATCACCGTGGAGCTCGTGCATGAGGGGCTGATCGCTATCGTGCGCGAGATGCGCGCCAATATGATGCGCACCGCCTACTCGTCGATCATCTACGAGGGCCAGGATTTCTCCTGCGGTATCGTAGACGACCAAGCCCAGCTTGCGGCCAAGGCCCCGGCGGACAACCCGATGCACATCTTTCCGGTGCCCTGGTCGGTGCGCATGGTGCTCGACCGCTTCGGCGATGACGTGCATCCGGGCGACATCTTCCTCCACAACGACCCTTATACCGGCGGCACGCACCTCAACGACGTCGCCACGATCTATCCGGTGTTTCTGGATGGCCGGCTCTTCGCCTTCACCGTGGTCCGGGCGCACTGGGGCGACGTCGGCGGTATGACGCCCGGCAGCATCTCGGGCCAGGCGACCGAGATCTATCAGGAGGGCGTGCGCATCCCCATCCTGCGGGCCTATGACCGCGGACAGCCCAATCAGGCCGTCTTGGACATCATCTTCGCCAACGTGCGCGGCGAGCGCCAGCGCTGGGGCGACTTCACCGCGATGCTGGTGAGCTGCCAGAACGCGGGGCGCAAGCTCGAGGCGATGGCGGAGAAGTATGGGACGGCGACCCTTCGGACTTGCATCCCATACTACATCGCCCGCACCGAGGCCCGCATGCGACAGCAGATCGCGGCGGTGCCAGATGGGACCTATACCTACGAGGCGTACGTCGAAAGCACGGGCCGGGCGCTGGAGCCCCTACTCGTCCGGGTCGCGCTTACGGTTCGCGGGGACGAGATGAGAGCCGATTTCAGCGGGTCGTCACCGCAAAGCGACGGACCGACGAACATCGGGCCGGCGATGCCGCCGACGGCGGTCCTCACCATCGCCAAGTCCTACCTCGATCCGACGCCGACCGTCAATCACGGCGCCTTGCGGCCACTCGGTGTCCACGCTCCTGAGGGCACGCTGCTCAACGCCCGCCACCCCGCGGCGTGCGGCGGGATGTCCGAGACGCGGCGCACGGTCGACACGGTCGTGATGGGAGCGCTCGCCGCGGCGGTGCCCGAGGCCGCGACGGGCGACAACCGCGGCACCTCCAACCACACCTATATCGGCGGCCGGGATGAGCATGGCGGGCACTTCATCTTTTACGAGTTTCCGGCCGGGGGCACGGGGGCCTTCGGCGGCGGAGACGGCAACAACGCGGTGCGCAACTTTCAGGAAGGAGACTTCGCCTCGATCCAGCCGATCGAGGCCGTCGAGAACGAGCACCCGCTGCGGGTGGAGCGCTGCGCGATCCGCCGCGACTCGGCTGGCGCCGGCCGCTGGCGTGGCGGCTGCGGTCTGCTGCGCGACGTGCGCCTGCTGGCCGACCGCGCGGCGCTCTCCGTGCTTTCTGACCGCAACATCCTCGGGCCGCACGGCGTCTGCGGCGGCGAGGCCGGGGCCGGCAACCGCTTCACCGTGCGGCGCGGCGGGCAGGAGATCGAGCCCTCGCCGATCCCGGGCAAGGTGACGGGCTTCGCGCTCCAGCGCGACGACGTGATCGTCATGCGCACGGCCGGCGGCGGCGGCTACGGTGACCCGCTCGACCGCGATCCCGCCGCGGTGGCCGCCGATGTCGCCGAGGGCTACCTCAGCGCCGCGGCCGCGCCGGCGCGCTACGGCGTCGTGCTGGCGGCACACGACGTGGATGCGGCGGCGACGGTCGCGCTGCGGCGGGAGCTGCGCGCGCGGCGGCCGCAGGTGACCCTGGCGGCCTGGGATGGCCCGGAGCACGAAGGCCCACGGCGCGTCCTGCCGCTGGCGCGGTGCGCGGCGGCGGCGGCCGGCGTTGGCGAGGGCGACGTGGTCGAGCTGGTGCCGTCGCGGCGGGCGCCGCTGCGGGCGTGGGCGCGGCTGCTGGACGAGGAGGGCGAGCGCGCGTACCTCGGGCCGCGCGGCCTGGCGATCCTGGGGATGCGGCCGGGCGAGCGCGTCTACCTCCGCCGGCTGGGCCCCTGGGCCCCGCCGCCGACGGCGGACTGAGCGTCGCGGGAGGGGAGCGGTGGACCTCGGGCTGCGCGGCAAGGTCACCTTGGTCACCGGCGCGAGCAAGGGTATCGGCTTCGCCGTCGCGCGCGTGCTGGCCGCAGAGGGCGCGCACGTCGCCATCTGCGCGCGCGACCGCGCGACCCTCGAGGCCGCGGCGGCCGCCTTGCGGGCCGAGAGCGGTGCGCAGGTGCTGGCCGTGTCGGCCGACGTTGAGCGCGCGGCCGACGTGGCAGCCTTCGTCGAGCGCGCGGCCGAGCAGCTCGGCGGCGTCGACGTGCTGGTCAACAGCGCTGGTGGCGGCAAGGCCGGGCGCTTCGCCGACCTGACCGACGAGGACTTCCTGGCGGCCTTCAACTCGAAGATGATGGGCTACGTGCGCTGCTGCCGCGCGGTCGTCCCCTACATGCTCGCGCGCGGCGGCGGGCGCATCGTCAACGTCATCGGCCATGCCGCCCGCCAGCCGACGCCCTGGCACGTCGTCAACGGCGCGATCAACGCCGCTGGCGTCACCTTCACCAAGTCGCTGGCCAACGAGCTCGCGCCACAGGGCATCATCGTCAACGCGGTCAACCCCGGGCCGGTGCGCACCGAGCGCTGGGGGCTCTTCGAGCAGCGCATGGCCCGTGAGCTCGGCACGACGCCGGCCGAGGCCACGGAGCGGCTGGCGCGCGAGATTCCCATCGGGCGCATCGGCGAGCCGGAGGAGATCGCCTGGCTGGTCGCCTTCCTCAGCTCGTCCCGCGCGAGCTACATCGTCGGCGCGGTCGTCACGGCCGACGGCGGGCACACCAAGGCGGTGTAGCAGGCCGAGACCCGAGTGGGCGGGATGAAAGCCGGGCGTTTGTCATCTCCTTGCGTGACGCCAGCGATGAATGAATGGCGGCTGCGCAGGCGGGGGATGGACCTCACCCCCCGGCCCCCTCTCCGAGTCGGAGAGGGGGAGCAAAGGGGGCAGGGAGTCCAGAGTGCGCCGATGGCGACCTCTGGGAACCTATTTGGGGTGGGGTGGGGTAGCCGCCGAGAGGGGTATTTTCACAAGAGTGCAGAGGGCGCGAGCCCGACGCCGACCAGGGGCGAGTCGAGCGCTGTCTCCAAACGGGGGAAAGGAGGAGACCGGTGCGTCCGAGCTACGTGACGCAGCTTACCTGCGCGCGCTGCGGGGCCACCTATCCGCATGACCGGCCGCGCAACGGCTGTGCCTGCGGTGGGGCCACGCTCTACGAGTACGATCTGGCGACTGCGCGGGCCGAGCTACGGCCCGAGGCCCTGCCGGCGGCGCGCGGCGTGTGGCGCTGGGCGCCGCTCCTGCCGGTGTCCGACCCGGCGTGCCAGGTGACGCTGGGCGAGGGCGGCACGCCGCTGGTGGCGCTGCCGCGCGCCGGGACGGCGATCG
>JACQUS010000517.1 GCA_016210125.1 Chloroflexota bacterium
CCGTATCCCCGACGCGCGCGTACCGAGCGAGGTAAGCGCCGAATACCTGGCCGAGCAGGACCTGGGCGCTGGCAGCGGCAACGAGCGCCACCTCGTCAGCGCGCTGCGCTTCTTGGGGCTGATCAACCAGCGGGGACAGCCTACCGAGGCCTTCCGCGACCTAACCGTGCCGGCGCGCCAGCAGGAGGTGCTGCGGCGGCTGCTGCGCCCAGCCTATGCGCCGATCTTCGCGGCCGGGCCCGTCGACGGGATGACGCGCGACGAGGCGGAGAGTCGCTTCACGTCGACCTACGGCGTGGCCGGGCAGATTCGCGAGAAGGCCATCCGCTGCTTCGCCGCGCTGTGCGAGCTCGCCGGGCTGCCCCTGGCGCCCGACTTCCTGCACCGCCGGCGCCCGCGCCGGGCCGGCGCGCGCCTGCGGTCGGCCGCCAGCGCCGTCCCGCGGCGCGCCAGGTCGCCCGCGGCCGCCGAGTCGCGTGCGGCCTGGCCCCTGGCCATCGCCATCCCGCCAGACCTAAGCGAAGACGAGATGGTGCGCTACCTGCGGAAGGTCGTCCGCGCGCTCCACCGGCTGCAGGTCGAGGGCCTGGGCGACGACGACCGCGATTAGCGGCGGCGCATCGGTGAGCGAACGTCTTCCTCTGACTGCACCGTTGACCGCACCGTAAGGCGCGGTGCGAAGTGGCCACGCCCCTCGCTGCTCCCCGTGTGTGGCCACTGAGGGGCAATCCAGGTTGGGCCTCACCCCCTGTCCCCCTCTCCAGCGGCGCTGGAGAGGGGAGAAGAGGGGGTGAGGCAACGCAGCGCAGCAATTCCTCCCGAAAGGGAGCGGCCGGCCATCGCCCATCGGGGGTGCAGGGGAATTCGAAGGGGGCTTCGCCCCCTTTGGAAACCGTCCTTAGGCTGGGGTGGTGCGCCGCCAGCCGGCGAGGCGATGTTCATCGTCCGCGGCGCCCGAGCCAGCGGGCATCGAGTTTTTCGGGGTAATGCAGAAGGAGCAGTAGCCCCCTCGGCGTATGATCCTAGGGGTGACGCGGGGCACAGGGTGCCGCCAGCAGTGGGCGAACACAAGGTTCGCCCTTACACCGGCACGGGCCAGCACACGCCTTTGCAGACGCGCCCTAGCTGTTCCGCCGAAAGCGCTGGAGGAACGACGGCAGCTCGATCTCCGCCTCGTCCAGCGTCGGCATCTCGCGCCAGCTGTCGCCCCGCCGCGCGTCGGCCGGCTCGGCCACCGGGGTCGTGCGCACGATCGGGTGGTCGGCGCTGCGGCCCTCGAGGCCCGTGGCGATGAGCGTGATGCGCACGACGCCGTCCAGCTCTGGATTTATGGCCGCGCCGAAAATAATGTTCGCCTTCGGGTCGGCAGCGTTGGCGATGATCTCCGCCGCCTCGTGGATCTCGTGGATCGTCAGGTCGTTGCCGCCGGTCACGTTGTAGAGCACGCCCTTGGCCCCGTCGATGCGCACGTCCAACAGCCGACTGGAGATCGCCGCCTTCGCCGCCTCGACGGCGCGACCCTCACCGGTGCCCTCGCCGATGGACATGAGCGCCGAGCCGGCGTGTGACATAACCGTGCGGACGTCGGCGAAGTCCACGTTGATGATCCCCGGCACGGTGATCAGCTCGGCGATGCCGCGGATTCCTTGGTGCAGCACCTCATCGGCGACGCGCAGCGCGGCATCGAACGACATTTTCTTCTCCACCACCTGAAGCAGGCGATCGTTCGGGATCACGATCAGGGCGTCGACGTGCTCCTTGAGCTGGTTGATTCCCTCCTCCGCTACGCCGCGGCGCTTCTCGCCTTCGAAGCGGAAGGGGCGGGTGACGACGCCGACGGTGAGGGCGCCAACTTCCTGGGCAATCTCGGCGACGCGGGGCGCGGCTCCGGTCCCAGTGCCACCACCCATGCCGGCGGCGACGAAGACCATGTCCGTCTCGCGAAGGAGCTGGTAAAGCTCGTCCGCGGATTCCTCGGCCGCCTTCGCTCCGAGGGTCGGATTGCCCCCGGCGCCGAGGCCCCGCGAGATCTTGTCGCCCAGATGGAGGCGATGGTGGGCCTGCACTCTTGCCAGGTGCTGGGAGTCGGTGTTGAGCGCCACCAGCTCGACGCCCCGCAACTCGCCCTGGGCCATACGCGAAATGGCGTTGCATCCGCCGCCACCGATCCCGATCACCAGAATCCGCGCCGCGCGAGCGGTCTCGCCGGTCTGCCCGTTGCCGCCGTGGTTCGTGCCCAGCATCACAGTCATCCCTCCCGTCTTTCACGCTGTATTCAGGGTAAGAA
>JACQUS010000527.1 GCA_016210125.1 Chloroflexota bacterium
AGGCTGCCGCCGTACTGGTCGGTGCGCTGGTTGCTGAACGGCGAGATGAACTCCTGGATGAGGTGCCCCTGCGCGCCGTGGATCTCCACGCCGTCGAAGCCGGCCTCCTCGAGGTTGGCGGCGGACTGCACGAAGCCCTCGACCACGGCCGCGATCTCGTCAACATCCATCGCGTGCGGCGTACCGCCGCTGTGCGGGCAGGCGATGGCCGATGGCCCCCACAGCATGGGGATCGACGAAGCGTGGTGCTGCCGCCCACCGTGATTGAGCTGGCCGATGACCAGCACGCCGTGGCGCTGGATGGCCTCGGCGAGGCGGCGGAAGCCGGGGATGGCGTCGCGCTCGTAGGCGCCGATGCGGCCACGGCTCGACGGGTGGACGGTAAGCGCCTCGGTAACCAGCGAGCCGACGCCGCCCTTGGCGCGTTCCTCGTAGTAGGCGATCAGCCGGTCGCCGACGCGCCCTTGGCCGCCAACGGCCGGCCGATGCTGCGAGAGCGGGCGGGGAGGCCCAGCACTCGCCGGAGGCGGATCGGCGAGCTGGCTGGTGGTCGCCAGGAACATCACGCGGTTCTTGGCGCTGCGGCGGCCCAGCCGCACCGCGCTGAAGAGACGCTCGAAGGCCATCGTCATTCCTCGGAGACACCGCGCAGGCTGCCGCACGGGCGGACCCAGCACCGTAGCGTGGCCGCGCCCAGCGCACCCAGGCGCCGGCGTCGCCGCGGCCGCGGGAGCGAGCCACGCGCACTGTAGGTGCCCAGGTCCGGGGTGTCAATGACTTCGATTCGCTCGGCTGCGCAGCGGAGTGGTCGATGTGCTAGGCCGCAGCCGCGGAAGCGCTAGGCCCGCTTGCGGGCGAAAGACCTGCTGGGCGAGCGGTCGGCCTCGCCGGCGATCGGCACAGAGACACGCCCTCTCAGGCGACGGCGGTCAGCGGCGGGAGCTCGGCCGGGGGCGCTGCCGAGGCAAGATCGCCGCGAGACGGGAGCAGCGCCTCGATCTCGGCCGCGTGGCGGCGCTCTTCGTCGAGCATGCGCGCTAGGACGGCACGCAGCGCCGGGTCCTCGGCCGCCTGGCGGCAGCGCTCCTCGTACCCGGCGATCAGGGCCTCCTCCAGCGCCAGCCCACGGGCCAGAAGATCCGCCAGGGCATCGCCGCCGGCCGGACGCGGCGAGCGCAGCGTCGGCCGCCCGCCCAGGGCGACGATGAGCCGCGCGAGCTGATCGGCGTGTGCCATCTCCGCGGCCACACGCGCGCGCAGGGCCTCTAGGCACGCCGCGCTCTCCTGACCCGTCGCGCTGTAGACGTGGTAGAGGTAGTGGGCAGCGATCTCGTACTCGCGGCAGAGGTCGGCGTTGAGCGCGGCGATCAGCTCGGCGTCTTGCACGGCCGTCTCCCGGCGCGGTCGTTCGGGCGAGCGTGGACCTGTGTCTGGCAGCGCCTCCTCCAGTACCATATACTCCTGAGCGATGCAGCGCTAGCCCTCCGGCGGCGCTGCGCGTAACAGTTCAATGGCAACGGGAACGATCCGCCATGCCACGTGTCAAGCCGCAGCTCCTGAAGGGCACCCGCGATCTGCTCCCCGAGCGCATGCTGCTGCGCCACCACGTCGTCGGCAAGCTGCGCGCGGTGTTCGAGCGCTTCGGTTTCGAGCCGCTGGAGACGCCGGCGCTGGAGTATGCCGAGACGCTGGAGGGCAAGCTTGGGCCCGAGGGCGACATGCTTATGTATCGCTTCGAGGACCGCGGCGGGCGGCGCGTCGCGCTGCGCTACGACCTGACCGTGCCGTTCGCCCGCGTCGTAGCGCTCTATCCCGAGCTGCCGCGGCCCTTCAAGCGCTACCAGATCGCCCCCGTATGGCGCGCCGAGAGCCCGCAGCGCGGGCGCTACCGCGAGTTCTGGCAGTGCGATGCGGACGTGGCCGGGGCCGCCAGCGTGCTGGCCGACGCCGAGCTGGTCGCGCTGACGCACGCCGGCTTCGCGGCGCTGGGCTTCGAGCGCTACTCGATCCGCGTCAACCACCGCCGGCTGCTCGCCGCCCTAGCCGAGCAAGCTGGGGTGGCCCACGTGCGGACGATGGTCGCCTTCCGCGCGCTGGACAAGCTGGCCAAGATCGGCCACGCGGCGGTGTGCGAGGAGATGGTCGCCGGCGGGGTGGCCCTTGCCGCCGCCGAGCGCCTCCTGGCGAGCGTGGCTGCCATAGGGCCGGCCGACGGCGTGCTGGCCGACCTCGACCGCGCGCTCGACGGCCACGCTGCCGGGCGGCAGGCCGTCGCCGAGCTGCGCGCCCTCTTCGACGGCCTGGCTGCGCTCGGCGTGCCGGACGGCGTGGCCGTCGTGGACTGCACGATGGTGCGTGGGCTCGACTACTACACCGGCCCGATCTACGAGACGACGATCGAGGAGCCGAAGATCGGC